>PGXB01000011.1 GCA_002838945.1 candidate division Zixibacteria bacterium HGW-Zixibacteria-1 | reverse complement strand
ACGCCGTCATTCGAGCCTGGGTTTTAAAAATCCAGTTGACTTCGAACGGGCGGCTACCCTATCTTAACTATGTGTCCATTTTTTTAGGGGAAGACCACTCTCAGTGAAAAAGGGCGCGGATACGGCTATGAGCTGCTGGTTTATTATTATCGTTTTGAAGCCAAGGATAATGAAAAGGTCCTTGAGTTGCTTAATAAGATCAATGATCAGGGCCGAAATGCCCGGGTTTATAATAAGATTGCCAAAGCCGAACTGGATCTGGGGCGGGAGGATGACGCTCTGCGGTCGATTTACAAAGGGCTCGAGCTGGATAGCAACTTCGCCGAACTGCATTTGATGGCCGGTACCATCTGGACCAATCGAGGTCGCCCCGATTATGGTCTGCCCCACTTTCTGAAGGCGCTCAAGCTGGATCCGTCGCGCAAGGAAACCTATCATAATATCGGGACGGCATATTTCAAACTGGACTCATTATCCATGGCACTGCGTGTTTATGAAGATGCCATTCGTTTATTTCCCGATGACGGTCTGGCCTATATTGAGGCCGGCAATATGTTCCGGCTTATGAAACAGTATGATTCGGCTTATTACTATGTCCGTGAAGGTGTCCGAATAAATCCCAAACTGGCCGAGGGTTATCAGCTTCTCAACATGATCAAACAGGAGATTTCCCCATAAAGGAACTTCGCGCCGCCGAACTTGTTAAATTTCTTGACAATCGACCGATTTTTGAATAAGATTGTTTGCTTAAAAGTATGCTGGGGTAGCTCAGTTGGTTAGAGCATCAGATTGTGGATCTGAGGGTCGAGAGTTCAAGTCTCTCCCCCAGTATTAAATATGAAGACCTGCCGGAAATTTCGGCGGGTCTTTTTTATACTTATCAAAAGCATATATATATCTGAATGATATCCCCTGGCATTAACCGTCTAATTGTTTCTTACTGCTATATATACAATAAGTTACGCTGTATCAATTCATGTGTCAGGTTAATATGGCACATATTGAGATTGGTCCTGCCAGTCGTAATATTATTAAATCACCTTTGTGGCGGTATTTTTAGTGACCCCTTAATCGTCATAATAATAGATGGTTAATAGCTTTACGGCCCGGGGCGCGGTTATCCCAGGATAACCGCATTCCCCATTAGAGCGAAACTAAGGAAACGGAGGTCTTATATGAAAAAGGCAGGATTATTCGCTGGTGTTTTTCTGTTCCTGATCTGTCTGGTACAGAATTCTCCGGCCGCTGATATCTCCCAAAATGGAGATGCTATGAAAATCGGCAATGAGATTCAACAGGCTCTTGGCGGCATGTTTGAGGCCCTTTCGACTCCATATAATGGGCAGTCCGAAGGCGTCAATTATCTCAGCACAAGCGCCGCGGGTTGTGTTGATGTCGATATAGAACTCACCGATACGGTCTTTTTTGAGAATCCGGGAAGTTCAAGCATGGCCGGCAGCCATTTTGAATTGACCAACTGCGGCGAAATAGCTGTAATGGTCTATCTCGATTTTACCGTCACCATGAATTTTTCAAATACAATCGATACCTCTTATGTTATCCCGCCGGTTCCGATCTGGCTCGGCCCGGGGGATTCGTTTATCAGTGACTGCCAGTTTCCGGTGCCGCCTTTTGAAGGCTCGCTGGCGGTTTGTGTCACCGCCCGAAGCGGCGATGCCGAAGATTTCGACTGCGACACAATTGTGGTCACCGGATCAGGATCGCCGGGAATGCCTTTTTCAGGTTGTGGCGTTCTGGTTCCGACACAAAACTGCCTCTTATTCGCCATGTATTACGGGAATGATGGTCCGTTTTATCCCCCGGATACTTCCTGGTCGATGCTTTTGGTTCTGGATAATTATGGCTCATTTCAGGCGGGCGATTCGGTTTTTGTGAGCGGCACTCTGTTTACTGACGTTGAAAACATCTGCCCTGAAGCGACCGGCCGACTGGCGACAAATAGCATCGATTATTGCGACAGTCTTCCACCGCGTCCGTTTGAAGCCTGCGGCGTCCTTTTTCAGGGAGTTGAATGTGTTCTTTTTGCTTCAATAGAAGGCGACAGTCTTTTACTTTTACTTGGAAATATTGGCTCATTTGGAGTCTGGGATACGGTTCACGTAAGCGGGCTTCTTGATATGAACTGCGTGAGTTTTTGTATGCAGGAGGATGGATGTCTTTTCGACAACCTGATTGATTTCTGCGGGACTCCGCCCGACTATATTGCCACATGCGGCATCCTTTATCAGAATTCCAACTGCATGCTGTTTGGGCCGATGGGCTTCCCTGCAACTGATTCCGGCCTGTTTCATATTCAAAATTACGATGGCTTCGGCGATGGCGACACGGTCTATGTTGAGGGTCTGCTGATGCTTGGCTGCGAAATATATTGCGGCGTTCCGATTGCCGGATGTATCGTTGATAATATTATCGACACCTGCGGCGGTTCGCCGCCTCCAATACCATTCGAAGGCTGCGGTTTCCTGATGCCGTTTGACAACTGTCTTGCCTTTGCGCCCCTGAATGATATATACCATCCTTATATTTTGCAGAACTACGGCGCTTTTGGTGTGGGTGATACTGTCTTCGTGGCCGGGTTTATCGACGGGTTCACGGATGCCTGTTCGCTTCAGACCATGCCTTTTATTGTAAATCATACAATCGAGTATTGCGGCAATACCCCGTCCGATACGCTGTTTTATGTAGGATGCGGCATGCTGCTCGATGATTCGGGCTGTGTAAGATTCCACCCGTTTGATTACTCTTTCCCGCCGGCCATTCTTGATAATTATGGCGGATATGGCATCTACGATTCTGTTTTTGTCGTAGGCATGGTCGAATTTAACTGCTTCAGCAACTGTATTTACGGTTATGATATCTGCCTGCATAATGACAGTATTCGCGGATGTTTCGATATCCCGCCGGATCCATATGAAGCCTGCGGAGTTTTGATTCAGACTAACAACTGCCTTTTGTTCCAGCCATGGACCGCCGACAGCATTTATTATTTTGATCCTTTTGCAGCCTGGCTGTTTACGCTTGATAATTACGGCGGGTTTTCGGCCGGCGACACCGTTCTGGTCAATGGTAGCCTGCAAATCGGCTGTTCAACGGCCTGTCCCGGGGCTTTGGGCTGCGTTTTCAATAATACGATTGAATCATGTTCTATTCCGCCGGATACCGTTTTCTATGGCGGCTGTGGATTCCTCTTCGAAGATTCGGGATGTGTCAAGTATATGCCGATTGGCGGCCTGTTGCCACCCCTTCTTCTGACAAACTACGGCGGTTATATTGTCGGCGATACGGTTATGGTCGAAGGAATTCTTGATCTGCTCAACGGCTGCGAATGTTTGGGCACGATGCATCCATGTTTGAATAATTTCACGATCGGCCCCTGCGGCAGTCAGCCGCCCGATTCATTCAACTATACCGGATGCGGGATTCTGGTCGATGACACCGGATGCGTCTTCTTCTATCCCGATGATAATATGTTCACTAAAGCCCTGCTGACTGACTACGGCGGATTCACGATAGGCGATTCGGTTTTTGTTGAAGGGCTGGTGATGCTGGACCCGATGAATGGCTGTGATTGTTACAATATCCCCTATCCTTGTCTATATAGTAATTTCATTACGGCCTGCAATACTGATCCGGGTGGCGACACGCTGTCCCTATGCGGAATACTTATGGGCGATTCAAATTGCGTCTATCTGGCGCCGATGGTTTACGACAGCTTTATATATGTATTTGGATTCCTTCTTGAGAATTACGGGAGTTTTGCCATTGGCGATACTGTCCATGTCAGCGGCGAAGTTGTTCCGCTGGATCTGTATCCGGAGTGTCCTGAAGTCTATATGCAGATCATCAACAATACTATTAACTACTGCGGCGGCGGACCGGCCGATTCCGTTATGATTATGGGCGATGTCAAGGTGACCAATTACCCCAATCCTTTCAATCCTGCCACCACTATTTCAATCTCTTTACCGGTGGCGACACCGGTCACGCTGAAGGTTTATAATATTTTGGGCCAGGAGGTGGAAACGCTGATAAAGGGTGAAGTGATGCAGGGGGAACACGAGATCATCTGGAACGGCTCCAGCCGGGCGTCGGGCATATACTTCTACCGGCTTGCGACAGACCGGGGGGCGGTCACCCGCAAAATGACCTTGACCAAATAAAACGAGCACCGCTGCTTTCCGGGCAAAACGGAAGCCGCGGTCTCAAAACCATTGAAGATGAGTCCGACCGGGCTCATCTTCAATGCATAATGTAGAAAACGAGATGAGAGTTCAATATTATAAGGAGACACAGCCTTGGGCAAATTTACTTTGCTGAAGGCAGAAATTGGATTAAATTACTCTTAGCAAAGGAGGCGCTAACCCTTCATGCCTCACCGCCATACGGGATTAAAGCAAATGCTGTGCAACTTGGGCTGAATGTCGGGCGTAAATTTCTATAAAGCTATTAACTATTTGCCGGGTATTTGACAGGGTTGTCACTAACAGAATTACTTAAGAAGTGTGTCGAAGGAGACGAAAGCTCCTGGTGTGAACTAATGGACTGTATTAGTCCAATAATTCTATCGGTATGCCAAAAACATCGTCTCTCTCGCGAAGAAAGCTGCGATGTTTTCGGACAGGTGTCATATAATTTACTGAAGAACCTGAAGAATATTAAGTCCGCCGGCAAATTGCTAAATTATGTCGGCACCATTGCCGCCAGAGAATCGATCAATATTTATCGCCGGACGAAACTTGACGAAAAGGCGGTCGAGCAGGTGTGCAAGACATTATATGATTTCAAGCCACCCACCCCCGATGAGGTTTATGCCTATTCCAGGCGGCTCGAAGTCTTAACCCGCGCAATGATGCGGCTTCCCGACCGCGAATATCAGCTGCTTAAAGCGTTGTACCTGGATGAAAGCGATTCTTCCTACAAAGAAATTGCCGACAGGCTTGAGATGCCGGTTTCGTCAATAGGGCCGACCAGAGCCAGAGGACTTACTAAATTGCATAAAATGCTTAAAGAGATAGATGATTTTCAATAAAAGCGGAGTAATGATAACAAAAGATTACAGATGGATAAAAGCATGGATGAATCAGAAAAGCACATAGATTTGATTTCAGCATATCTGAAATCGCAGTTGAAAAAAGAAGACCACAGGAAGGTCGAAAGTCTGTTGAATTCCAGCAGGGAGTTCAGGGAAATGTTTGAAACGATCAAAGCATTGCACGATCAGGGCGTTCCGGGCCACCTGGGTGATCTGGCGCCTGCGCTCAAACAGATGTCGCTTAATATGTTTCGTCAATATCATGGCGCTTCAAAAAATAACCGGGAGCTATTGGGTCTGCCAATATATGATTCTAAAACATTTCCATTACCTGAAGGTGTCCGGCCTTCATTGACCAGCGCCCGACGCCTGCGCTATAAATTTAATGATATGGAAGTCGAGTTGTCCTTGAATCCTATGACACTCTACTCTTTTGAAATAATTGGGCAGATTGATAATGGGTCGGAAAAGAAGAACTATATGATTGAACTAATCGGGAAAGATCAGAGATTTACAGCCGAAACTGATGAACTCCAGATGTTCGCCTTCACTAAAATTCCTGCGATGAAATACCGGCTGAATATTCTGTTGGAAGGAAAACTGACGGGAATAGTAGATATCGATCTATGCTGAAATATGACGACATAATCGGACTTCGCGGCCAAAGAGCGATAAGTAATTTTATCGAGAGGCGATTCAACGGCAGCACCGAAGCTTTCTTCGAGGCTCTTAATTCGTCTTTTAATAATCTGATAAGAACCGATCTGGTCAACGCGGGCAAATATCTGGCCAGGACAAAAGCAATCCTTAAGCATCTTCCCCCCCATTATGAAGGGCGAATGCTGGCTCTCCAGGCTCGTTATTTTCAATTTACCGGCAATAATCAGGAAGCGGCCCTGAAATATGAACAGGCTCTGGCCATAAATAAAAAGTTTCGTGATTTTGCGGCCAATGCCCGGCTAAGAAAAGGGCTGATGAATGTGTACATGTACCTGGGACGTTACGATGAGGCGCTTGCGGCCGGTCGGTCGGCGTTGAAATACTTTCAGCATTCGGCCATGAAAACTGATGCGGGCCAGATATTGAATAATATCGGCAATATTTATCATCGAATGGACAAAATAAGATTGGCTCTTCAGTATTATAACCGCGCCGAAGTGATCTTTCGTAAGTCAGGCGGAATCCCCCTGGCGATTATCGAGTTCAACCGGGCCAACATTTATTCGGTTCTTAACGAGCTGGACGCCGCCCGGAAATTGTACCGAAAGGCCGAAAAAATTTATTCCCTGGCAGGTAACCATATTGCTCTGTGTCAGATCGACTATTCTCGGGCCATTATGGATTATTGGGAGGGCCATTACACCGAGGCCTTTAATGTTCTTGAAAAAACCATCGATCGCCTCGCCGGTCTGGGCGATCATCGCACCGCCGTAATCGCCCAGCTTGACCTGGTGGAACTTAATATCGAATTGAATCTCTTTTCAAATGCGGTCTACGCGGCCGAGAGTATTATCGACAAGGCCGGCGGCATGGGAATGAAATACGAGCAGGCCAAGGCCCACTATTTTATTGCCGGAGCGGCTCTTCATCACCGCGATTACAAAAAGGCGGAACTGGAACTTGCCCGCGCGGAACAATATTTCAGGCAGGAAAAAAATCGCCTCTGGCTGGCCATGGTGAACCATGAAAAAAGCCGATTATATGCCGCCGCCGGCGACTTTAAACAAGCCGTCAAATTATCCTCATTATCAAAAAAGCAATTTCAAAGCAGTGGAGATAAATATCGTGCCAATGAGGCCGCCATCTTTCGTGCTGAGATTGCTTTACAATCAGGTAAACCCGGTTACGCGCTGAGGGCTGCTCTCAATTTATTGAAATCGAAGCTGCCAGGTACGCAAAGACAAAATCTGTACTTTCTGGCGGGCCATTGTTATTTTCAAAGGAAAGAATATTCGGCCGCACTGCGCTGGCTAAAAAAGTCAGTAACTCTTATCGAGAAAAATCTTTTGAGCATGCATCTCGATGAACTGAGATTCTTCTACATCGCCGATAAATATCATATCTATAAAATGATCGTTCAATGTTATCTGAACCTGGGTCGTATTAATGCATCCTTCTTGAATAATCTACGGGCGCTTCGAATAGCCAACTCCCGGTCGGCTCATATAACCGGGTGGCAGCAGAAAATACCGGCAGGTCTGATCAAGGAGCGGGATTCACTCAGAGTGGCCCTGAAAAAAATACACCGGGCGCCGGACATCGCGATATAACATCCGGTGATAAGGTGTTCGCCATTGAACAAAAGCTTTGGTCGATTGAGCGTAAAATCAGAAATATTTCCGGAATTAATACCGAGGCCTTGATCACCACAGCATGGGCGTCATCCGCCTCGGTTATGCAGATTAAAAATAATGAGGCCTTTCTGGATTTTCTTATTCTCGGCAATAAAGCCGGCGTCTTTTGCATGACCAATCAGGATCAAAAATATGTCGAGTTTTTGGTCAACCCGGATGAATTGCGAATGAATATTAATAAGCTTTCATTTATCTGCGAGCGATCGATATTTGGAACGAGTGACGGCGAAAGGGCGACTCATGATATAAATCATCTACTGGAAAAAATATATAACTTTATCATAGCGCCGACAGAGGGTCTGATTGAAGGCCGGGATCTAATCATATTATTGGAAGGCGAATATTTTCAGGTCCCCTTCCCGGCTCTGAAAAATAAAGCCGGCTGTTATCTGAGGGACAGTCGCAATATACATCTGATTTCCGATCCCTCTGATCTTTTAAGAAGAAACCGACACATTTCGGGCTTCAGGGCCGGAAGTAATTCAGTTTTTGCCGCCGGGGGTGCCAGGCTGTCCTCGATAGATATCGAGGCCCGCGAAATTGGCGCGATATTCGATAAGTCAAAGGTATATATGGGTTCCGCGGCAAGCAGAAAAAATCTTCTCGCCGAGGTTGAAAAAACCTCCGGATTTTTGCATATAGCGGCGCATGCCTCAAGGTCCTCCGAAAATCCCCTTTTCTCGAAAATTCTTTTAGATGATGGGCCGTTTTTTCCGTTTGATCTGTACGGAATGGGCCTGAAACCCTTTCTGGTGACTCTCTCCGGCTGTCATACCGCCGCTCCGGGATTATACTATGGAGATTCCTATAGTCTTGCCAAAGTGTTTTATCAGGCCGGGACGCGGTATGTTCTGGCCTCAATCTGGCCGGTATCGGACAGAGTGAGCATGCTATTTATGATTAGTTTTTATAAATCGCTCCGGGAAAATAAAGAAATTTCCCGGGCATATCGTGATGCGGTCGACGCCACAATTAAACTGGTCGATAATCCGGCCCACTGGGGATCGTTTATCCTGCTGGGATTATAAAGGGAGCAAATTATGAATATGCACATTAGATTATTTGGAAAAATCGCCACTTTGGCCATTATCTTGATTTTGTTGTCGGTGGCCGCAGCAGACGCTCAAGGCGATTCCTTCTATGGATGTGGCCTGATAATTGCCGACAGCGGTTGTGCGGTCCTTGTGCTAAACGGGAACGGCGATTTCTATATTATCGACTCGACGGCCGGAATGGGCACCGGAGATTGGGCCTGCATTTATGGCGTCTTTGAAATCCCCTGCGATACTTCATGCATGGGCGCTTCTGCCTGCATCAGTGTTGACTCCATTATCCCGCAGTCCCCACCCGACACCCTTTACGGTAGTTGCGGTGTGCTGATTCCTTCGGCAAATTGTGTTCTGTTCGCACCCATGTCCGGGCCGATCGTCAGTGACACTTTTTTTCTGGCCCTGGAAAATTACGGGCCGTTTGCCCCCTATGATACCGTCTGTGTTTCAGGAAATCTGTTTACTGAACCGCCTCCCGAATGCCCCGAGGCTACCGGCTGGCTGGCCGGTAATACAATAAATTTATGGTCACCGCCGAATTCACCCTTCAATGACTGTGGAATCCTGACCGAGGTTTCCGGCTGTCTGCTTTTTGAACCTCTTATGTCCCCCAATGCCTACTATTATCTTGCTAATTATGGCGGTTTCGGTATCGGCGATACCGTCTGTGTTGCGGGAATATTAATAAGCACTTGCGATTCCGGCTGTATAGCGGCAAGTGGATGTATTGCGGGGAACTCCATATATTTGTGGAGCGATGGGGGGGTGCCCTATAACCAGTGCGGTATAATTATGGCTGGCCCCGACTGCGTGGTTTTTGTCCCGCTTGGTGATTCTGTTGTCCTGGCCCTTGATAATCCGGGTATCTTTACTTTTTATGACACCGTCTGCATTTCCGGGACAATTGATGGGGATTGTGATTTAGGCTGTACCGGGGTCGACGGCTGTATTTACAGTAATTATATTTCACTGCGTGCGGAATTTTATCATCAGTATGAGGTTATCGTCAAGCTTGAGGAAGGTTTTCCCATCGAACCGATTCTGGCCGATTTTCAGGGTATCACCAATGATACTCTGGTATCCCAGAATATCTATCTGGTATCATTTCCGAGCGGTTATTTGATCGAACAGCTGATTGATTCCATCGTTGCCAGACCGGGCGTAATTTTTGTCCAGCCGAATTTTATGATGGGTTTTCCGGAAGTCTTTCATGTCAGCCAGTCTTTTCCGGATGATTCACGTCCGCCTTTGGAATTCGGCTACAGTCCCCCGAACTACTTCACTTCAAGCAGTCCATACACGATTAACAGCGACACGGCTAATTTATTGGAAGATGGTGAAGGCGTCATCATTGCAGTTATAGATAATGGTGTGGTATTTACTCACCCATTGTTCGAGGCATCATTTGCGGGGACCGGAATTGATTATATCAATGGCGATTTTGATCCTTCTGAAGTTGAAGGTTCTTTATATGGTCACGGTACATTTATATGCGGTGTCATAAAACGCATCGCTCCCGACTGCCTGTTACTACCTATAAGAGCTTTCGACGAAAATGGATACAGCAACAGCTTTGTAGTGGCGGATGCCATTCATTACGCCATTGATGAAGCGGTTGATGTAATCAATATGAGTTTCGGCAACTATTCTTCGAATCCGGTTGTCCAGGAAGCGGTCAGTGATGCAGTTGCCGCAGGAATTTCGCTGGTCGCGGCCGCAGGCAATAACAGCACCATATTGCCGACCTATCCGGCTACTTATCCCGCAGTTATTGCCGTGAATGCGATTGACTCGCTTGAGTACCGGGCCGATTTCTCAAACTACGGTGACTATATCGATGTCTGCGCCCCGGGAGTGAATATATACAGCTCGCTGGCCGGAGAATTCGAATGGGGAGAATGGAGCGGGACCTCTTTTGCCGCGCCCATGGTGGCGGGCGTATGTGCTCTGATTAAGGCGCAAAATGAAAATATCGGCGCGCTTGCAATGGAGCAAATGATACGTCAAAGCGCCGAGCGCCATCTTTACTGGGGAATGTTAACACTTCCCAATATCGAATATGGCGCCGGCCGCGTCGATGCCCTTCGACCCATTCTTGATCTTAATCTTGGTGATGTCAATGGATCCGATAACATGAATTTGCTGGATATTTTATATCTTATCGATATGCTCTACAAGAGCGGCCCGCCCCCGGAACCGATCGAAGACGTCGGTGATGTCGATTGTTCGGGTGACATCAACCTTATGGACGTGACCTTGTTGATTAATTATCTCTATCGCGGAGGGCCCGAGCCGTCCTGTCTGGCATATTAAAATCTAACTGCGAGATTAAATTGCCGGAAAAGCCGGGATGGTTTATTGTTCATTTATGAAATTATCCCGGCGATCTCAATTGCATTTATCGATGCCATTAGCAGGCGACTTTGCCCTGCTTTCATCTAATTACTATCTTCCCCATTTTCCCTCTTGTTTGTTTGTGGATTTTGGTTATAATTTGTTCCATGAAATATATGGACCTTATTATTTAGTTACAGGTGAGCGAAAATGGCTGTACATACATTGGACCGGATTTTTAATCCTAAAAGAATCGCCCTGATCGGCGTCACCATTAATCCCAATAGTGTCGGCGGCAAGGTGCTGGGCAATCTGGTCGGCGGCGGCTTCCGTGGTGTGGTCTATCCCGTCAATCCCGACAGCGAAGCTGTCCTGGGAATTCAATGTTACCCGGATGTCAAGAGTCTTCCGAGAACACCCGATCTGGCCGTCGTATGTTCCCCGGCGGCCGGAGTCCCCGAGCTTGTCAGACAATGCGGCGAAGCCGGGATTCTGGGTTTGATTATTATGTCGGCCGGTTTTAAAGAAACCGGCGATGCCGGGCGGGCCCTTGAAGATCAGATTAAATTAGAAGCGGCACGATTCGACGGTATGAGGATTGTCGGACCCAATTGCCTCGGCATCATCGTGCCGCGGCTGAATTTGAATGTCAGTTTTGCGGCCGGTATGCCCAAAGCCGGTCATATTGCCTTTATATCTCAATCAGGCGCCCTGTGCACATCGGTCCTCGACTGGGCCATCGAGGAAAAAATCGGTTTTTCCAATTTCGTTTCAATTGGCAACAGCATTGATGTAAATTTCGGCGACTTGATCGATTATTTCGGCGAGGATGAAAATACTGAATCAATCCTGCTGTACATCGAATCGATATCACGCGCCCGGAGATTTATGACGGCTGCCCGTGCTTTTGCTAGGTCGAAGCCGATTCTTGCTTATAAAGCGGGTCGATTCCCGGAATCGGCCAAAGTGGCCGCTTCACATACCGGCGCGATGGCCTCCGAGGACAATGTCTATGATGCCGCCTTCCAGCGGGTTGGTATCGCCCGGGTTTATGATATCGGAGAAATTTTCGATTGTGCCGGATTGATCGGCCGCAAAAAGATGCCGCGCGGCGCCCATTTGGGCATCATTACCAACGCCGGCGGGCCGGGGGTCATGGCCACCGATGCCCTGATTGCCTCCAATGGAACGCTGGCGAAGCTATCGGACGAAACACTGGCCAAACTGGATGCCTGCCTCCCCCCGTCGTGGTCGTACGGCAATCCGGTCGATGTGCTCGGTGACGCCAATTCCAGGCGACTCGAGAAGGCGGCCCGGATTGTCATCGATGACCCCGATGTTAATGCCATGCTGGTTATACTGACGCCTCAGGCGATGACCAACCCGACCGCCGCTGCGAAAGTGATTGGAAGTCTGGCCGAGACAACTTCAAAACCTATTCTGGCGGCCTGGCTGGGCGGCCAGAGCATGAACGAAGGAATTAAAATACTTATAGATAGCGGCGTGCCTGCTTACCGGACACCCGAGCAGGCGGTCCGAGCCTTTATGACCCTGGTTGCCTATGCCCGAAACCTTGAGGCTCTGTATGAAACGCCCAAAGAGATCCCGCTGCGGTTTGGACTGGATCGTGAGAAAAATCGCGAGGAGTTTATTGCCCGGGAATTCTCAAAGGGAGAAATTCTTTCCGAGGAATCCTCAAAGGCCCTGGTGGAGACCTATGGCATCAAAACCGCCAAACCGCATCCGGCCGGATCGGAAGATGAAGCGGCTGCAATTGCCGGGAGTCTGGGATTTCCGGTCGTGCTTAAAATAAATTCGCCTGATATTACGCACAAGAGCGATGTCGGCGGTGTCGCTGTCAATCTTGAAAACGAGGACATGGTGCGCTCGGCCTATCGAAGAATCAATGCCTCGGCAAAAGAAAAACAGCCCGATGCCATAATAAGCGGCGTAACCGTGCAACCGATGATCGATTCAAAAAACGGCATCGAGTTGATCGCCGGCATCAAGGCCGATCCGGTTTTCGGAACCATCATGCTGGTCGGGATGGGTGGAATCAGCGCCGAATTATTGGGCGAGAGAACTTTGGGGTTTCCTCCACTCAATGAGCGGCTTGCCAGACGCATGCTGAAGTCGCTAAAGATTTGGCCTTTGCTGCAGGGATACCGTGGGCGTCCCCCGATAAATATTGATAAGTTGATTGAGGTTCTTGTGCGTTTATCGTATCTCGCCGCCGATTATCCGGAAATCAAAGAGCTCGACATCAATCCCTTATTGGTCACGCCGGATGATGTCATCGCTCTCGATGCTCGCGTCATAATCGACCGGGATCTTGTCGGAAAGAAAACCGAGCAATATGCGCATCTTGTCCTGAGACCGTATCCGGAGAAATATACCAAAGTGATTGAATTGCCGGATGGCACCAAAGTTACCCTGCGGCCCATTAAGCCTGAAGATGAACCGCAGTGGATGGATATGCTGGCGAGCTGTTCGAAGGAAACAATTTATTCCCGATTCAGGTATTTTTTCCAGTGGGCTTCGCATGATGTGGCCATAAGGTACTGTTACATTGATTATGACCGCGAAATCGCCATCGTGGCGGAAATTCTGGAAGAAGGTGTTCGAAAATTGATCGGCGTCGGCAGATTAATCGCCGATCCTGAGCATGAGACGGTTGAATATGCCATCCTGATTACCGATGCCTGGCAGAAAAAAGAACTTGGCAAAAAACTGACCGAGTACTGTATGGAAGTCGCCCGTAAATGGAAATTGAAAAAAATCGTGGCCCAGACCACGACCGATAACCGCCCCATGATAGCCGTCTTTCAAAAATTGGGATTCGACGTGACCTATAATGAACAGGATGCAACGGTCGATGTCGAGAAGGGATTGACCGGGAATCTGAAATAACCGCGGGAAATCCGATGCCTCCGTTTCAACCTAAATCTCGGCTTTTCTCTCGGCCAGCCAGCTTTGAAGAACCGGGACCACAAATATGGTGATAAGAACCAGGGTCATCCCGCCAAACGAAGGTATTGCCATTGGTACCATGATATCGGAACCCTTGCCGGTCGAGGTCAGCACCGGAATCAAAGCGAGAATGGTTGTCGATGCTGTCATCAGGGCCGGACGGACACGCCTCTTCCCGGCTATGACGACTGCTTCTCGAATTTCTGCAACAGTTTTCGGCTTCTCTTTTTTGAAAACCTGCTGAATGTATGTCGATATAATTACGCCATCATCGCTGGCCACCCCAAACAGAGCCAGAAAGCCCACCCACACCGCCACTGACAGATTGTACTGATGCATCTGGAAGAGATTTCGCATATCAACACCAAACAGGCTGAAATTCATAAACCAACTCTGCCCGTAAAGCCAGATCATGATAAATCCCCCCGCCCAGGCCACAAATATTCCCGAAAAGATCACAAGCGAAACCGGAACCGATTTGAACTGAAAATAAAGAATCATGAATATTATAAATAATGCCAACGGAAGAATCAGGCGAAGCGTTCTCTCCGAACGAACCTGATTCTCATAACTGCCGGCAAAGGAATAACTGACGCCGGCCGGAATTTGAAATTCGCCCGATGATATTTTATCCTTTAAATATTTGCCGGCCTGCTCGACCACATCCACCTCGGCATAGTCGGACTTTTTGTCGAATACGACATAGCCGACCGGAAAAGTATCTTCCGATTTGATAACCATCGGTCCGCGAACATAGTTAATTTCGGCCAGCTCAGTCAGCGGGATAGACATGCCATCCGGTGATGTAACAAGAACCTTTGCAAGAGATTCGAGACTGTTCCGTAGTTCTCTGGGATAACGCACCCGGACGGCATATCTCTCACGTCCCTCGATTGTCATGGTTATGGGCATGCCGCCAATGGCGGTCTCTATAACATCCTGAACAGCTTGGATGGAGATTCCGTAGCGGGCAATTGCCCGACGGTCAATCTCAATTTCGAAGTACGGTTTACCTATAATACGATCGGCGATAACCGTAGCCGGTTCGATCATGGGAAGCTCTTTCAGGTAGCTTTCGATTTCAATGCCGACCTTCTCGATTGTCTCAAGATCGGGTCCTTTCACTTTGATGCCCATCGGCGCCCTCATGCCGGATTGCAGCATCACAATACGAGCGGCAATCGGCTGCAGCTTCGGCGCCGAGGTGGCTCCGGGCACTTGCCCCGCTTTGAGGATTTCTTCCCAAATATCATCGGGTGATTTGATATGATCGCGCCATTGGCGGAAGGGCCGTCCGTTTTCATCCGGGACCAGTTCCCCGTTTTCATCGCGGGCGAATTGCCCGGATTTACTGTCATACTTGAATTGCAGGATATGCCCGTCGCGATCGGTCCTGTACTCGGACTTATAGTTGATGATCGTTTCTATCATCGACATCGGCGCCGGATCAAGCGGACTGTCCGCCCTGCCCAGCTTGCCGACCACAGATTCAATTTCCGGAATATTACTGAAGGCTTTGTCCTGAAACTGTAAAACATCAAGGACTTCACCCAGTGAAGCATGCGGCATCGTTGTCGGCATATAAAGGTATGAACCTTCATCGAGATCAGGCATAAATTCCTTGCCCAAGCCTGGGACGACGTGGTTGACGGTGGTGTAGATTCGGTTGGAACGGACCCAGTCGGGCATAAAGCCGAAAATGTGATCAAAACCAAGCCATACTGATAAACCAAATAAAACCAAGACCAGCGGCATTACCAGAAATTTAATCTTATTTGCCAATGCCCAGCGAAGAATTCTTTCATAATTTTTGTAGAGCAGATAGAATCCGAATAGAATCACACCAAGAAGCAAAACTATAAAAACAAAACTTAAAATGAATCCTTTTTGGATACCGAGTGGCAGCCAATGATATGCCAGAAGTCCGCCGGCGATGGCTACCGCAATATAGTTTATTATCACAGGCGATTTTAAACGATATTTTTCCGGGAAATGTCGGCGGAAAATCAAAAAGAAGCCCGCGGCTATTATTATGATTCCCGTCCAGACAAATGACCATAATATTACCGCAATTCCAAGAAATATCAGACCCGCGATCCACAGAATATTCGATCCTTTGAGTTTCTTTCCCTTGGTCAGGACGATATGCGCCAAAGGCGGCAGAATCGTCAACGCGATTATCACTGAAGCCAGCAGGGCGAAAGTCTTGGTAAAGGCGAGCGGCTTGAATAGTTTACCCTCGGGCCCGAACATTGTGAAAACGGGAAGAAACGAGACTATCGTCGTGGAAATGGATGTAATGACGGCACTGCCCACCTCGGAGACAGCCTTGAAAATGACTTTTTTGCGATCTGCTCCGGGCGGGGCCTCATCCAGATTCCGCAATATATTTTCCATGACCACCACACCCATATCGACAATTGTCCCGATGGCTATGGCAATTCCGGAGAGCGCCACGACATTGGCATCCACCTTGAACAACTTCATGGCAATAAATACCAGAAGTACGGTCAGGGGAAGCATTGCGGAAATCAGCAGGGAGCTTCTCAGATGCATAACCATCATTATAACGATAATTATAGTCACCAGAATTTCATCCACCAGGGCGGTATTCAACGTCCCCAGGGTCTCATATATCAAACCCGTCCGGTCATAAAAGGGAACGATGGCAACCTGCGAAACGGTCCCATCGGGCAGGGTCTTACGGGGCAGGCCCGGCGCAATTTCCTCGATTTTTGCCTTAACATTTTTAATCGTAGTGAGTGGGTTTCCGCCATGACGCACTACGACCACGCCGCCAACCACTTCGGCGCCGCCCTTATCCAAAACGCCGCGCCGCATGGCCGGGCCGAAACTGACGTTTGCAATATCCTTGATTAAAATCGGAACATGGTTTCGCTGACCGACCGCAATATTCTCGATGTCGGATATCTTTTCAATGGTTCCGATTCCGCGAATAACATACTCGACTTTATTAATTTCGAAAGTGCCGGCGCCGACATCGACATTGGATTTCTTTATCGCTTCCTGAATATCCATCAAGCCGATTCCGAATGAACGCATTGCATCCGGATTGACATCGACCTGATATTCTTTTTCATAACCACCGACCGAGGCCACTTCGGCCACACCCGAGGCCGCCTGGAGGGCGTATTTGACGGTCCAATCCTGAATCGACCGGAGTTCATGCAGGTCCCAGCCGCCGGTCGGCCTTCCCTTTTCATCACGGCCTTCGAGAGTATACCAGAATATCTGGCCGAGTGCCGTGGCGTCAGGGCCAAGAACAGGGCTAACGTCGCCCGGAAGAAGCCCCGGCGGAAGCGAATTAAGTTTCTCCAGCAGTCTCGACCGTGACCAGTAGAATTCAACATTCTCGTCGAATATCAAATAGATCGTCGAAAAGCCGAAATAGGAAAAACTGCGAATTGTCTTCACACCGGTAATACCCAGCAATGATGATGTCAGCGGGTAGGTGATCTGGTCCTCGATATCCTGCGGCGAACGCCCCGGCCATTCGGTAAAAACTATCTGCTGATTTTCACCGATATCAGGGATGGCATCAACCGGCACCGGGCTTCTCGGAAGAATATTGACCTGCCAGTCGAACGGTGCGACGATAATTCCCCAGGTTATGAATGATAGAACGAGCAGGAAAACAACCAGCTTGTTGTCGAGACAATACTTTATATACCTGTCGAGCATCGACATCTTATGATACTCATTGTAATCTCTGTCTGTACTCATTATTTATTGCCGTCTTCTTTTATCGCAGGATAATGATCGCGAATCTCGCCGCAGCGAAGCATTGACGCTCCATAAAATGAATTGTAAACAGTATCCACCGTCTGAAGCCAGAAGGCGCCTTCGTTATTTCGCGCCATCGGGCAATAAGTCAGGTAGTAATTCCGGTTGTCGCCATGTCCCATGGTTTGTTGCATCTTGACCATGACTTTCGATAAGTAATAGAAAGCATCTCTGGAGACATTCAAATCACCGGCCTTAACTCCCTTATTACCATAATCAATAATGTCCTTCGAGTATTCCATCCAGCGCTTATGGTCCTCTCCTTTGAAGAGCGACATGTCGACGCCGTTTGTAATATCGATAAGCTTTTTATAAGCGGCCGTTGTTTTCGGCAGATCATCAGCGGCCAGGCCCATCTGAATTTCGAAATAAGCGTTGTACAATGGTGTCAGACTGTCCAGGGCTTCTTTACTTCTTTCCATTTGACCGCCGGGCATCGCTTTACCGGTCTGCCCATGATCATGTCCCGACATTGCGACGCCGCCTTCCGGGCTCATCATACTCGGTTTGGCCTGAAGCTGCAATTCACTGTCAATTTTGAAAGCCCCGTTGGTGACGACCATTTCACCTTCGGCCAGGCCCGACTTAACCACATAATAATTCCCGGCCCTTGCCCCCAATTCCACTTCCCGGCCTTCATAAATCGGCTCCTCATTTTCGGTCAGTCGAACATAAACGATTGCCCGTGTGCCGGTGATAAGCGGCGCCGTCTCCGGAATGAGAAGGGCCTCTTTATTGGTCATTACTGATGACGATTTCACCGTTCCGCTGACGAAGATATCGGGTTTCAATAATCCTTTGCGGTTATCGACCGAAGCACGCACTCTGACTGTGCGTGACATATTGTCAAGGACAGGATCGATGAAGTCGATTTTGCCCATAAATTTTTCTCCGGGAAACGCCGTCGATATAAATCCGACCGACTGTCCGGTTTGCAACCAGGGAAGATCGCTTTCATAGGCGTCGAAAATGGCCCAGACGGTCGACAGGTCGGCGATCTGATAAAGCACCGTTCCGGTTTCCACATAGTTGCCCTGGCGGGCCTCAAGGCCGACCACGATACCGGTCGAAGGTGAATAAATCATCATGGTATCGGACGTCTCCCCGCTATTTTCAAGATGGCCGATTTGCTCGTCATTGAGACCAAATAGTCTTAATTTATCCCGAGCCGCATCAATCGTTGCCTGCACTGTCGAGTGGAGCACCGAACGGCTGTCGTTTATCTTCTTGAGCGTCTTTACCGACTGGATAAATTCTTCCTGGGCGCTGATGAGTTGCGGTGAATATATTTCGACCAGCGGATCGCCCTTCTTAACTTTTTGTCCGGTGTAATCGACAAATAATCGCTCCAGCCGTCCCGGCACCCATGAAGTGATCCGGGCCAGCCTTGTTTCATCATACGTGATTTTTCCGACCAGCCTGATTTCCGCCGTAGCGCTTCCTTTAATCACCGGTGCCGTCTGTATTCCCGCCAGTTTAATTGATTCGGCCGACATTTTTAACTGCCTCGGGCCAAGTTCTTCACCGCGGTCTTTTCTTAACGGTATCAAATCCATGAAACAGATCGGGCATTTACCCTGACCCGGCAGCCTGATTTGCGGATGCATCGAGCATGTCCATAATGTTGCCGACGTGTCTGTTTGGTTTGCATCTTCATGAACCGCGGCCTTATCGTCGGCCGAATCTTTTCCATTGCCTGTTATCAAAACCCCAAGAGAGAATGCCAGGATAAGCAGGACAATGAGTGTAACGATTCCCGGCCCATTGATTGGGATAAACGAAAACCATTTTTTATTTGTCATCTTGCTTTCATTCATGGCTATTCTCTCTTCCTTTTTATTATCATGAATCAATTAGTGATTCATATGCCCTTCTTTGGTCTGTTCTTCTCCCTGCTGTCCCTTTTCAACTTTGTCTGTTTTGGCAGATAAAGTGAGTTTATCCAGATATTCGCCCGGCTTTTTGGCAAACTCGGCTATACACTTCTCGCAGCAAAAATAAACTCTTCGTCCCTCATAGTCGGTGAAGACTGCTTTGTCGATCGGTTCTCCCGTGACAGGACAGGTGGTCTGGATATTTTCGAAGAGTATCCCCTTCTCAGCCGCTTCCTTGAAATATTTATCGGGATCGGCTTTCAATTTTGCCGAACACATCGGGCAGCAATGGTAAACCCGCTGACCCTGGATGTCGGTATATGCGGAGGAATCGATCGGCCCACCCATAACCGGGCAGTTTGTTTGGTTGTGGAGTTCCGCTTTCTTTTCGGGTTCCGCCTTTTTGGTCACGTCGGCCGCATAGGCCGAGACTGCAAACAGCATTACAACCAGAATTGTCAATAATGATTTGATTTTACTCATGTCTTTACCCCTTATAGTTAAAGTCTAAAATTGTCTATGTCCTGTCCCATCAGCATCTCTAATTCCGCTCTGGTCGTGGAATAATCGACCCGGGCCTGTTCCAGGTCCAGGATGAAATCCAGAAGCTGCCGCTGGGCATCGATCACGCTGATAAATTCGAGGCTCCCGGCCTGGTATGATTTATAGGCCGTGTTCAATGATTGTTCCGCCAGCGCAATCAGGCCGCTTTGATAAAGCTCTATTTGACGGCGCGCATCTCTCAGATCAAAAAGCTTTTGATCGATTGTCGCCCCGAGTTTACTCTTGAAATCGAGTTGGCCGTACTCAGCCTCCATCAATCGAGCTTTGGCCTCATTGTTCCGGGCCTTATTTCGACCCAGCCAGATGGGAATGCTTATACCGATATTAACCATCCATGAATGCTGCGGCTCCTGCGTCATATCCTGATTCATCGATGCCCCGGCACTTTTATAATCCAGACCGACATTAAACATGGGCAGGTTCATTTTCGCCGCCTGCCTTACCATGTTTCTCTCCATGGCCGTCATATAGGACATTGACTGCAAGTCAGGATTAACCTGCAGAATCACAGTCTTCACGCGGCCTTCATCGATATCAAGAATCTCATCCGAGATTGTATCCGGGGCTGCAATATTGATCGAATCCGGCAAATAGACCAATGACCGCAGATATTCTTTGTAAGGATTGATCTTATCTTCAAGAGACGACAGGCGGGTTTTCATTTTGCCCAATTCGACCTGGGCCATCAAAAGATCCGATTGTGGTTTATCGGCCGATGTATACCCGGCGCGGGCAACCGCTTCCCAGCTCTCAATTAAATAAATGTTATCGCGGACGATTGATATCTCGCGGTTCAGCAGGTAATATTCGTAGAAACCCTTTTTTACCATATAATGGAGCGCATATCTTTCCGACTGGAATTTCTGAAATTCCGCGCGCGCTCGTTCAAAAGCCGCATCCTTCCCGCTGCCGATCGTCCCCGGCCAGGGGAAACCCTGACTGACCCCAATCATATATTCCGGCATGCGGCCGTCTGAATTGAAATTTTTGGGATTGAAGCTGTGCATCAGCATGGGATCGGGCAGCGATATTTGCGCGATCTGTTCGATATTTCCCTTCCATTTATAAAAGGCCGCCCTGATGGCGGGGCTGTTGGCGTCGGCGAAGGCAAGGTAATCGGCCAGCGTTGAAAGATCAGATGCCGATTTTCCCGAATCAAAACTTTGCTCAATTTGCCCCGCTTCGGCCAGGGCCTTATCAATCTCCGAAGCGAATGCTTCGGGGACTAATCCACTGAAGATTGAGAGCATCAGGCCGCAAATGATGGATATATTTTTAAATGTCTTTATCATCTTCTTTTATTTTCTCCTGTCATATATATTTCAATTACCGTGCCGAAATCGTACCGATGGCGTAACGTGATGAAAAACAACAATATAACCATAGTCGAAGATTTGATTGAAGATAATCGTACGAGAATATTATTGAGTAATGAAGAATATTATTCAATTTTGAAGAACTTTTTGACGACTGTATTGTTAAGTAAAGCAGTCAAAAAGAGCGATTTAATCTTTTAGGCCGATCCAATTCAATGTGGCGATGAGACTTGGTCAGGATAAAAGATGCCGAGGCGATCCGAAGCAATAAGTTGGCACGATATTTTATTGTATCTTTTATGAAAACCGGAATGAATATGACCTTTGAAAAAAAACATAAAATAATTTTCTTGTCGGGCCTGATTGGACTGACCGTGGCCATTCACTATGGCCTTGTTCTGGAACATATCTTCGGTCATTCCAGTTGGGTTCATGCCATCCATGGCCGGTTTTGCTATATACCGATCGCGGTCGCGGCCGCCTGGTTTGGGCTCAGAGGTGGACTGATTGCGGCCGCCTCGATATCAATTCTGGTTCTTCCCTATATTTTATCCGGCAGTGCGCATTCCGGAAATCTTTCCGGCGAATTTGTCGAGTTATTTTTCTATTTTGCCATAGCGATTCTGGCCGGTGCCTTGATCGACCGCGAAATACGAATTCGCCGCAAGCATGATCAGGCCCAACTCCAGTTAGAGAGGACACACAAGCTTTCTATGGTCGGCCAACTGGCCGCCGGTGTCGCCCATGAAATAAAAAATCCGCTGGCTTCGATCAAAGGGGCGGTTGAAATTCTGGTCGATGAATCCACGCCTCCTCAGGACCGGGCCGAATTCAAGGATATCGCCGTCAAGGAAATAAAGCGGATGGACAGGACCATCGGCGAATTTCTCGATTTTGCGCGCCCCAAAGAAATCCGTTTCGACAAGGTGGACATGTCGGCGCTGGTCAATACCGCCGCCAGACAACTGGAAGCGCAATTCGGGGACAAGGGTGTTAGCATTAAAGTAAGTCCCGGCGGGGCCGTCTTTATCAGCGGTGATTATGAGAAGATGCATCAACTTTTGTTGAATTTGTTTTTAAATGCCGCTGAAGCTTCCGAAAGCGGGTCAATTATTGAGGCTTCAGTATCTCAAGGCAGCGATGAAAAAGTGGTGCTTAGCGTTCGCGATTTCGGCCGCGGTATCGAGCCGGCGCAGCTCGAAAAAATATTCGAGCCGTTCTACACCACCAAAGCCACCGGTACCGGCCTTGGCCTGGCAGTCGTTAAGTCTATAATCGAAAAACATGGTGGCAATATTAAAGTTGCCAGCCGACCCGGCGAAGGCACCACAATATCCATAATATTACCGAAATATAAGAGACAACAATGAGCGCGAAAATCTTATTGGCCGATGATGATGCTGCTCTACGGCGTGTGATTCAATTTAAGCTAAAGCAAAAGGGCTATGATGTCACGGCGGTTGAAAACGGAGAGCAGGCCCTGAATAGAATTCCAGGCGGGCATTTTGATCTGCTCCTGACCGATATGAAAATGCCCGGCATGAGCGGTATTGACTTGCTTGCGGCCGCCAAAATTGTCTCGCCGGAACTGCAGGTCATACTGATCACCGCTTTTGCCGAAATTTCTCAGGCGGTTGAAGCTGTCAAACTTGGTGCTTTTGATTATATAACCAAACCATTTGATGATGACCAGCTTCTTGTTGCCGTCGAGAAGGCATTAAAATTCAAAAACCTTGAAAATGAAAACAAGCTTCTGCGGGAGCAGCTTAAAGGCCATGATTTTATTAAAAATATTGTCGGCGTTTCAAAGCCCTTCAAGGAGCTCCTGGGCCTTGTGGATAAAATCGCTCCGACCGATGCCACCGTTCTTATTTCCGGTGAGTCCGGGACCGGTAAAGAGATCATTGCCAGGGCAATTCATTATAAGAGCCATCGGCATGACAAGGAGTTTATTGCAGTCAATTGCGCCGCCATCCCTCGTGACCTGATCGAGTCGGAACTGTTCGGGCACACCAAAGGCGCCTTTACCGGCGCTGTCAAAGATAAAAAAGGCAAATTCGAGCTGGCTGACAGTGGAACCATTCTTCTTGACGAGATCAGTGAACTGAATATCGAGCTGCAGGCCAAATTGCTTCGGGTCATTCAGGAGCGTACCCTGGAGCCGGTCGGCTCCGAAAAAAAACTTGAAATTGATGTCCGCATTATTGCCGCCAGCAACACCGACCTGCGGGACGCTGTCGGAAAGGGGCGGTTCCGGGAAGATTTATTTTACCGTCTTAATGTCATTCCGGTTCATGTCCCGGCTCTTCGCGAACGACCCGAGGATATCCCCATCCTTACCACTGAGTTTCTGAAACGCTTTGCCCCCGGAGCCGAAATCGATTTATCCGATGATTTGATGAAGGCATTATTCTCATATAATTGGCCGGGTAATATCCGTGAATTGGAAAACCTGATGGAGCGAATGGCCATTTTGCGGAAATCCGACAGACTGACTGCTGCTGATTTGCCTCAAGACTTCGGATTCTCCGGAAAACTGCCCATTGGCGCAAATGTCTCAAACTCGGATTTGACCTACCGTGAGGCTGAAAAGAAATTGATTCTGGATGCTCTTGAGAAATATGCCTGGAACAAATCCCGGGCCGCCAAGCATCTCGAGATTCCCCGTCATGTCCTGATCTATCGCATGAAGAAGTACGCCTTGTTTCATCAGCAGCCGCAAGATTGACATGAAGTATTACTTCATATTAGCGTATTATTACATTATAGCTCATTCGTATAATTCTTATTTAGTTCATTTCTGTTAATCCATTTCAATCCGCTTGTGGTATAGATTTTCATAAGGTGTGCGGTACGCCGGATTAAAACGAGGTCAACCAAGTAATTGAAAAAAATATCTTTCATTAATGCCAAAAAATCATAAATTGGAAAGATTATGGCTAATAAAGAGAAAGTAAATAAAGTGACTCCCAGAGTCCTTAAGGGATTTCGAGATTATCCTCCCGAGGAAGAAATCGCCCGCCAGATCCTGCTTGAAAAAACCAGAGAAATCTACGAGCTTCACGGGTTCCTGCCATTACAGACCGCCTCGCTGGAATTTGCCGAAACCTTGCTGGGGCCTCATTATACGGATGACAATTTAAAAGAATTGTTCGGGTTTACCGGCCCGGAAGAAGTCAATATGGCGCTTCGCTACGAATTCACCGTATCGCTGGCGCGATATGTCGCCGGTAATCCGCAACTGCCCCTCCCCTTCCGGCGCTATCAATTCGGCAATGTCTGGCGTGTCGATAAACCGGGCCCCGGGCGTTTTCGGGAATTTATGCAGTGTGACTTTGATATCGTCGGGACGGCCTCAATGCTGGCCGATGCCGAAATCATTGCCGTCATGGTCGAGGTGCTCGACCACCTTGGTATCAAGAATTTTATGGTCAGGTTTTCAAACCGAAAACTGATTAACGGGCTGACCCACTTTGCCGGAATTCCCGAAGCCAAAGCGACCGACGTGTTCCGTGTGGTCGATAAGCTGGAAAAGCAGGGCAAGGATGCGGTTATTCTTGAGCTTGGCCCCGGGCGAACCGACAAATCGGGTGATAAAATCCCCGGACTTAACCTGACTGATAAACAAATCAGTCAGATTTCCGATTTTCTTGATCTGGCCCTCGGCAACACGAATGATATTCTGGCCGAGGTCGAAAACCTTCTCGGCGATATCGAAATATCGCGCGAAGGCATCGACGAACTTCGGGAGATTAAGACCTACTTGTCAGATATGAATGTTCCTTCCGATAAAGCCAAAGTCGATATAACCATCGTCCGCGGGCTTGGTTATTATACCGGACCGGTTTATGAAACTACTTTGATTGATCTGCCTGATTATGGTTCCGTCTTTTCGGGTGGACGTTATGACAATCTGGTAAATCGATTCTCGGGCCAGAAGGTCCCTGCCACCGGCTCTTCCTTCGGTGTTGATCGCATGCTGGCGGCCCTGACCGCGCTGAATGCGATTAAGACCCGCAAATCGACCTCCGATGTCATCGTCACCACCATGGATAAGACCCGTATCAAGGATTACCTGGCCATTGTCAGAGAAATCCGCGAAGCCGGCATTAAGGCTGAATTATACAGTGGAGAAACCCGGAATATAAACAAGCAATTGAAATATGCGGATAAGATCGAAATACCAATCGCTGTAATCGGCGGTTCCGATGAATTCAATTCCGGAACGATCACGGTGAAAGATTTGCGGGCCGGCCGGGAGGTCTCCAATCAGGTATCCGATCGTGAAGAATGGCTCAAGGCCGACCAAATTCAGGCTACTATCAAAAGAAGTGAACTCCTGCCATACTTGAAAAAGCTTCTTGCCGGAGAATAATTAATATGCGAATTAAATATCTGTGTTTTGCACTAATAATCTCGACAATCACTCTTTCCGCAATGGCAGTCGAGAAAAGCGCTTCTTTGGAACAATATCGATCCAAAGGCTCGAAGCGGACCTACCAGTTTTTTATCAAGGACCAGAAAATCGGTACGCTGGAATCGCGGTTCAACGGCAAGACAACCTTTGATGATATCGGGGCCTTCGGATTTTCCGAAAAACTGGATATCGACTTTACTCCCATGGGGCAGGATTATCGCCTTCATGTCGAAAACATGCATTTCGTCGATAAGGGTGGATACTATATCGGCGATGATATGAAGCTTGTTTTCGGCGATCAAATTCAGACGCTGTATCTGAAAAGAACCGACGACAGCCTGTCGGGATACTTTATCGCCAACGATCGAAGACAGGATGTCTCCCGCCCGATGCCGGAGCCGCTTTTCTCCGGCGATAACTATATGATTGACCAGCTGGAGTGTTTTCTTGCCTTTCAGGATATTGCAGTCGGCGATACCATCGGCGGAACCATCTTTGTTCCCCAGGTGCTGGCGACCTCGGCGATCGAGCTTGTGGTCGAGGACTATCAAATGGTCAGGTATGGCAATCTTTTTGATTCGGCCTATGTCTGTCATTTCTTTCAGCCATCCGAACAGACCGCCTATTTCACGAAAGATAAGCGCCTTATTAGAATTGAGCAGCCGTCTCAGAATCTGAGCATAATATTGCTGGAAAATCCTCTTGATAGAGGGACCACGCCGGCGAAGCCCTTCGCCTTTATCGATTTCATAAAACGGCTGCCGATTTATCTGGTCTTCATTATCTTTGGTATAATCTTCGCTTCATCGTTTATCTGGAAATACCATAAGAAATATGAAATTTATGTTATCTTTGTTTTGGGCGGAATCATATATCTTCTTCTGCATCTGACGCAGTTTCCTCTTCAAAAATGGTATGGCATGCAATATATGCTTCCCGGCATGCAGGCGGGCCGTTCCCTGTTTTTATACGCCGCCGTCATCGCACTCATCCCGGCTTTGATTCAAACGACTCTGAAACTGATTCCTATTGTCATTCTCTATATCCTGCGAAAACCGGCGCAATCTTTTTCGGTCGCTTTGGGTGTCTTTTGCGGTCTTGGTTTTGGATTATATGAGGCGTGCGCCATGACCGGAGCTTCATATCAAACCGGTAGACTGGCCGTGCTGTCCTGGCCGGTTTTTCATCAACTCTTCGCCCTTATCTTTCACATGACTTCCGGGGCCGCCTTGGGTTACGGGATAAATCGTGGCATCGGTCATCTACTCGGGATTTGGGGAGTTCTGGTTCTCATTCATACTATCACCAACTATATGTTTGTTTTTTTGCAAAAAGGGATATTCGATGTCGGCGTTTTTGAGTTGCTGGTAGCATTTATCGACTTGCTGTTGCTTCTGGCGGTATTTGTGATGATCAAATGGGCAAGGCGATAGACAATGTATAATTTCGGTTTGACAACCCACGACCCTTATGTTATTTTCTTCACAAGCTATAATGGCCGGTGTAAACCGCAAAGCAATAAAACATTGATCCGGCTTGGAACATAAATTTGAGTCATTATAAAACGGGATATGATGAGGTAAAAGTGGCTGATATAAAGTTATCACAGCGCGG
Organism: candidate division Zixibacteria bacterium HGW-Zixibacteria-1; assembly: GCA_002838945.1. Lineage (NCBI taxonomy): Bacteria > Pseudomonadati > Candidatus Zixiibacteriota > candidate division Zixibacteria bacterium HGW-Zixibacteria-1. The sequence continues at coordinate 58,662 of PGXB01000011.1, read as the reverse complement.
TTTGGCCCTTCCGGCATCGCCTATAAGAAAACTGATTCCCTTTGCCGAGCAGGCCAAAAAGCGGGGCACGCATGTCTATCATTTGAATATAGGGCAGCCTGATATCGAAACTCCACCCCTGTTCTGGGAAGCCGTAAAAAATTATTCCAATAAAGTTTTGGCCTACGGAAACTCTCAGGGAATGGCCGGATACCTCGCAAAACTGGCCGCCTATTACAAGAGATGCGGCCTGGATATAAAGGAAGACGAGATTATTGTCACGACAGGCGGATCGGAAGCTATAATCTTCGCCATGACGGCCATCTGCGATCCCGGTGAAGAGATTATTGTTTTCGAACCTTTTTATACCAATTACAGCGGGTTTGCCATCCAGGCCGGCATTAAAGTGGTCCCGATCACAACCTATGCCGAAAATGGTTTCCATCTCCCCCCTGAGGATGTCATCGAGAAAGCCATATCGCCCAGGACAAAAGGCATCATGTACTGCAATCCGAATAATCCGACCGGAACCATCTATACTTCCGACGAGATACACCGGTTGAAGAACCTGGTTCTCAAGCATAACCTGTTTCTTCTGGCCGACGAAGTGTACCGCGAATTTATATATGAAGGTAAGTACATCAGTGTCATGTCTCTTGACGGCCTCAATGACCGCGCCATCATGCTCGATTCCATCAGTAAGCGGTTTTCGGCGTGCGGCGCCAGGGTCGGGAATCTGGTAACGAAAAATCGCGATATTTACCGGGCCGCCCTGCATATGGGACAGGCGAGGCTATGCTCGCCGACGCTGGAACAGGTCGGGGCCGCGGCCGCATATGATCTCGGAGATGAATACTTCGGCAAAATGATCGGTGAATACCGCCGGCGCCGTGATGTCGTTTATGAAGGCTTGATGAAAATTGAAGGCACTGTCTGTATCAATCCCGGAGGAGCCTTTTATGTAATGGCAAAATTACCGGTCAATGACGCCGAAAAATTTGCCGCCTTTCTTTTAAACGATTTTGAGTATAACGGCAAGACGGTCATGGTGGCCCCCGGTCCGGGCTTTTATGCAACGCCCGGCATGGGTCAAAGCGAATGCCGTATTGCCTATGTTTTGAAAACCTCCGATTTGGAGGACGCTATGGATATCCTTAAACGGGGCGTGGAGGCTTTCAACATCAGCAGATAATTGTAAACCGCACTAACCACTTAATGAATCGGGACCCGGTCCCGACAACAACCAATGATACGAAAAATATGAGCGATCATCAAAGTTACGCCGGAATTGATATCGGGGCGACCAACATAAAATATGGGCTGGTCGATGGCAGCGGCACGGTTGTTTTCCGCGAACAGAAACCCGCCCAGGTTGAAAAAGGCTCCAAGCCATTGCTTCATCTAATCACTAATATTGCCGAAAATCTCCTGTTGCGGGCGGCTGAAGAAGATATGCAGATCGGCTGGCTGGGTGTCGGTTCGCCCGGAGTGGTCGATAATCTGACCGGTGTCATAAAAGACCGCTGCCCCAATATTCCTGACTGGGAAGGAATGGAGTTGGGCGCTTATCTCAAAGAGCACCTCAATCTCGATGTCTATGTTGATAATGATGCCAATGCCATGGCTCTCGGAGAACTCCGTTTCGGGGCCGGACGGCGATTTAATTCCGCCATTTGCGTCACCGTTGGAACCGGGATCGGCGGCGGGATTATAATAGATAGACAATTATGGCGCGGCAGCACTTTCTCCGGAGGCGAAATCGGACATATTGTCATTGATTATAACGGCCCGCAGTGTCTTTGCGGAAATTGGGGATGTCTGGAAATCTACTGCTCTTCGGCGGCAATGATTGATCGGACCAGAAAAATATTCAAAGGCGGGATGTCGGAAATCTTCAGCGACGTTCTCAACGGAAGTGAGGACAACCTGACCATAAAGAAGATTTTCGTAGCCGCAAAGAAAGGCGATGAAAGCGCGCGGAAAGTCATAGAAGAAACCGCCACCATTCTCGGAGCCGGATTGTCGGGCGTGATTAACCTGCTTAATCCGGAGGCATTAATTCTGGGCGGAGGCATTGTCGAAGGCGGGGCCGGATTTATTGAGAGTGTCGGTGCTGAAATACGTCGCCGGTCCTATATAACTGCCACCGAAAATCTGCGTATTCTTAAGGCTGAGCTGGGCAATGATGCCGGTTTTATCGGCGCCGGACTTTTGGGAGAATATAGATCCAAGAGAGGATAAAAAAATGGCCGCAAAAAAAGAAATAATATCCACGCCGATTAAGATTATCGGCTGGTTTGGGATTGCCCTGGCCTGCACCTTTCTGATTACTGGTGTCGTTAGTGGCGTCCTATCAATATTAGATCGGACATTTATGGAAATGAATCAGAATATTATCTTTGTTCTATATGGAACAATGATCATTGTGGCAAGTGTTGGATTCAGGAATTTGCAGAAGTGGGGCTATTATGCCCTTTGGACCGTTTTGATAATTTTCATTGCTTTTGCTATTTTTAAGCACACAGATTTGTTCGGAATTATTCTGGGTATTCTTTTTGTCATTATATTAACTTGGATGTCATTGCCGCCGGTAAGGAAACATTATTTTAAATCCTAAAAATAAGTTGACATCAGTCGAAAAATAGATTAATTAGCAAAAGCTTGAAATACAGAATTTGGCGCCCTAGCTCAGTTGGTAGAGCAACGGACTGAAAATCCGTGTGTCCCCAGTTCAATTCTGGGGGGCGCCATTTTTTTATGCCCGAAAATGACGCGTGGCGATACCTGATTATTAATAATCGCAAATAACGCTGTCGATCGATTCGCCAAGAATATCTTCCCAGAGCCATCTATACAAAGCGTTGGCCTGTGGAGAGAAATTCATCTGCGCCACATCCCCCGACCGATGCAGTATGACCGAATTATAATTGCCGGAATTTGTATCCAGTTGATACGCTAATGTTGTCATTAAACCAAAATCAAAACAACGCGTTACCGGCGGCGAGACCGGACCGGTGGCCGCAACCTCGATCATATTGTAATATTTCAGAAGCGTATCCATCGGGACAAAACCGGTAAGAACCTGATTATGGCCGAACTTTGCGTCCAGATCAGCTACGGTCAGGATTCCGGGACTCGCCGTATCCCAGGGGATGTCAAGATGATTATAGCTGTACTTATAGATATGCCCTTGATTATCTATCACCATACCCTCAAGCCGATAACCCCACGCCCAGTTCAGATATTCAGTTTCAAAAATATATTTTTGATAAGCAGGAACGGCAGTTCCCGGACATAAAACCGGCCCCCCCTGATAAAGATACTTTATCAAATAGGACACATCCAGCAGATTAAGGGACCCGCTCAAATCGACATCACAGGTCGAAATATCCTGCGGGGCCTCGCCCCCCTTATAAAGGTAATTTATCAGGAAGACGACATCAAGTATATTAATACTGGCATCGCTATTAATATTACCGCATTCGGAGGAGTTAAGAACAGACACTCCTCCCAGCGATAAGATCAAAATTATACTGATTATTCTGGCTCTTGCTTTCATGTTTTCCCTCCAAAAATAGACCATTAGACTCACTTATAATATCCCCGAAATTCCCATTTTTGTCAAGGATTTTTCCCCAATTCAGCCATACTTAAGAGCATAATATTTCCTTCACATGATAATAATAACCATTTATTAGCCGAAAATTTATATTTACAAATTCAAAATTTCGTATATATTTCCGTCCGCCAAGCTATTAAAGCCACCGTAGCTCAGCTGGTAGAGCAGCTGATTCGTAATCAGCAGGTCAGCGGTTCGATCCCGCTCGGTGGCTCTTTTTATTTTGATCGAGTAAATATTGATTTATAAGCAGGGCTAGCCCTTTTCAGCAGATAAGATGCCGTAGATATTTCGCTCATAGTCGATCTTTTTGCCGCGATACATTCTGAGCGATGGAAGCTTATAATAGAAACCGTTTTCGTGAAGAATATCGACAAATCCTGAATTCAACGCCGGGACACCTATGACAAGATTCCTGGTACCGTATTTTTTGAGAATGGCCTGAAGAAGCGACTCGGCATACATTTGATTTTCCGCCACCAGCGGACCGACAGCAAAGACGCCGCCCGCCCGTTTGCGAACCAGTGCATAAGCTTCAACACTATCTTCGATTATGGCATAAATCGAATTGTGCGTCTCAGTAAAATAAAGTTCCAGCATTCGTGATCGGTCAAGACCGGTAATTTTCTTATCGAAAGCGATTACCTCATCGGCTTTGTCGAGAGGGCAGGGAAACAACTCGCCGTATTCATCCGAGGCATTTCTCGCAAAGCGCAGCGATAAATATTTGTCCCTGAAGCCGAGTCTTCGGTAGAGCGCAACCGCCGCAAAGACGCCGTCAAGTTCGATTGTCTCGATTCCTTTTGCCGTCAAATGGGCAATCGCCTGATTTATCAGAGCTTCACCGATGCCCTCTCCCCGGTTTTCATTCCTGACAATCAAAGATCCTATAAAGGCATATTTATCATAAGATGTCGAGGTAATCATCCCGACCGGCTGGTTGTCCAGCCACGCCACAAAGCATCCGCCCGGTTCAAAGAGAATCAGCTTATGGAAGTCTTCCGGCAGATAACCCCACTGCTCGATATCCGTCATATTGACGGCGAACCGGATATCAGCCTCGGTCATTTCCGCAATTTTAAGCATGGATGTATCGCTCAAAAAGAAAAACAATCCCGCGCCGTGCGGAAAATAATCTATAAACACTCCAGAGGTGAGCCGCTTTTATATAAATATGCAATCATCCGCGTAACATCGAGCAGATTAACCGCCCCTGATCCATCGACGTCGGCCGCCATCGTATTCTGCGGCTCCGATCCGCCCTTGTACAGGAAACTGACGAGATAAGTCACATCGAGAATATTAACCAGATGATCGCCGTTGACGTCGCCGCAGATATAACCAATCTTGATGCTGTAATGCTTCAAGTCAGTCTGAATCGGGATACCGGAATCATGCACCTGAATATCGCACGCAAATGTCCCCGCTTGATCGCAGGAGCCCTCAATGATTCCAGTCAGGCTGTCAAGAGAAACGCCCCCCGGCAGAGCGCCGCTTGCCATCGTAAAAACATATGGCGGGGTTCCGCCGTTGGCTTCAACCGTGTCGCAGTAGGCCATATTCAACTCACCTTCGCCGAGCGACTCGGTAATAATGGCAACCGCAGCGGGCTCGAGGTGTTTCAAGGTCGGGTCGCCGCAGAGTGTCATGCCGTAAAACCAGCAGATATCATCCTGCGGAAATCCCCAGCCGGCGATTGTTCCGAACCAGTCATAAAAGGCCTCCCCGACAGTCCGCCCCTGACTGAAGGGCCCGTAAAAATATTCGAAATAAAGCATCGAACCGGTCTTGGAACTGCCAATCGAGGCCAGCCCGTGGCTGTTGCAGAATATATACCACCCTGTCATATAATCGTATTCGACATAACGGCCGTTGGAACAGGCGAACATATTATAAAAATGCGCGACCGGATCGATTGTAATTACCTCATGGACATAAGTGTCGCCGCCGGTCCACTGATCGCCTATTTTGAAGGAGTGGCCGTTCGGCCAGGAGTGAGCACAGAGCAAAATGGATTCATAATTTTCGGTCAGGCGGTGCTCATAATCGGTCGCAATCGTTGCCGCCCCGTCGGAAATAATCACCATGCTGTCATAAACCATACCGACGGCACCGCCCCATTCCAGGTCCCAATAGGCCCAGTCGTCATCTATGTAAGCCAGCCCTCGATTACTCAGAAAGTGCTGCCCTGTGCGATAGCTGTGATTTTTGGCAAAATAATTGTTAATGAGGCCTGCCTCAGTGGCGCCATAGAGAGTCATCGGTGACGCGGTCAATCGTCCCATCCAGACCTCCGGCCCCAGGTCGCCGGTATGCGAATCGAAAAGCCCGTTTGCATCGGTGTCCTGCCAGATACCGTCCAGATCCATATAATATAAATCAATCGGAAATGAATCATAGCTTTCCCAGCAATTTGTTTCGTACCATGGCACCGGAAAATCTCCTATTAAATTATAACCGACCATGCCGTCGTTGTACTCATCAATGAGAAATTGTCTGAAATTTTGAACTGTGCCGCCTGATGTCTGATAGAGCTTAACTTCATAGCCGTCAATATTGAGATCACTAATATATGTATCAAGTGAACCCTGGATTAAAGGATAGAGACTATTATTGACGAAAATGCAAAAGGTTCCGGCATCACCTTTAACTGCCGATGAACTTCTCTTGACTAAATCGACCAGGAATGGGCCGGGATCACCTGTTATGGCCCGCCATTCGGCAAAACCGGTTGGATGGCCGCCGATATGCGCCGGCCAGCTTGTAATCGGAATCGAGCGTTGGTACTCAAGCCGTGCTTGAGAATCATTAATATCAAAACTGTCCGATGAATAAGCAGGAATGCCAATAAGAAATGAAAAGAATACGATCGCTGAAAAAACAGCCGCAGTTGTTATTTTTTTATTTGTCAACATTATCCAAAGCCTCTCTTTAGCAGTCGAAATATTTTCAAATAAGCCGGTTTTTTTGCTTGCGGCAGAAGTCTCCCGAATGCATATTATTAGTACAAATTAATAAAAATCAACGATTTGTCAAGAATTACAGGATGGAGGATCAATAGTAATTTCATAATTATCAACGGCTAAGTTCTTAATACACAAATTTAATTTCTGGGAGATACCGCCATGAAAAAATCCGTCTTCGTCAGAAAGACAACTTTGCTGGCCTTTTTGCTGCTAATTTTGGCTTGTTCCATCATATCGGCCGGAGAAAAGGGCAATTACAAGGGAGAATTGAGATTACCCGAAGAAGGAGTCACTCAGATTATTATTTCCAGGGGCGGTTCGCAGATGATGGGCCGCATTTTGGAAATAAAAGATGATGAGGTTGTATTCCAATCGGAACTTGGAACCACGGATATCAAAATCAGCGATATCAAAGAAATCCGTGAAATTGCCTCAAGTTCCCTGAAGGAAGGCACCTATTGGTTTCCCAACCCCAATCAGACTAGGATGTTTCTATCACCCACCGGACGCATGTTGAGAAAAGGCGAAGGATATTTTAATGACATCTATATATTCTTTCCCAGTGTTGCTTATGGAATAACTGATAATATTACTATGGGTGCAGGAATAACAATTATCCCCGGAATCGATATTGACAAGCAAATAATGTATTTTACACCGAAAATAGGAGTCGCTGCCGTTGAGAACTTCAGCCTGGCCGTGAGCGGATTAATTTTCAGAATTCCCAAAGCATATGATTGGGATAATGATGATGCCATGGCCGTCGGCATTATATTCGGTACGGGGACATATGGCACGCCCGATAAGAGCATTTCTTTTGGTCTCGGTTATGGTTTTGTCGATGACGAGTTGGCTGACAAACCGGCGGTAATGGTCGGCGGCGAATATCGTTTCGCTCGAAGGGCCGCTTTTGTCAGCGAGAACTGGGTCTTCCCTGGCACCGATAATCCGTTAATTTCATATGGCGTCAGATTGTTTGGCGAACAAATGTCCATCGATCTTGGATTCTTCAATACTTTCGGCGAAGATATGCCTGCAATCGGTTTTCCTATTATTGATTTTGTCTATAATTTTTAGAATATTTACGCCCTCATTGTCGATTGTTTCTGCCGATGAGGGCGTTTTTCTCTTTAAATCAAAAAACCGGGCTGTTTCTCAAGATCACTTTTCCCCTTTACAACCTTTTGCGGCCAATATACATTTACCCATTGCCGTATAATTTTCTTAAGTTCGGAAAGTCGCTATGGAGGATAAAGTTGGCATATTATGAGGTCAGGGATTGGGTCGGACAATTGCCTCCGCCCAAAAGCAAAAAAAATATTGATTTCGAGGAGTATGGCGGGTTAACCCGGAATATTCTGCAGAAGATGTATCGCTCGATGGTTCTGGCGAGACGAATAGAGCTTGAGGAAAAGCTGCTTCTGAGGAAAGGCGTCTGCAAATTTGTCATCGGATGCGGCGGTAAAGAGCTTATAGATGTAGTGGCAGCCGAAATTCTCCGACCGACAGATCCGCATGTCGGCTATTACCGGAACAAGGCCTTTGATATGCATCGGGGCGTTGCTATAAGTGAAAAAATAATGGAAGCGGTCGGTGATGTCCGCAACCAGGTCACCGGCGGCATGTTGCAGCCGTCGCATTCCAATTACCCCGAATTGTCAATCCTCCCGCAGGCTTCACCCACCGGTTCCCATGCTCTCGAGGCCGCCGGCCTCGGAGACGCCATCAAAAATAAGTTGCCGATCAGCGACGATTCGGAATTCCCCGGCGGTCGATTTAAGTCCGACTCGGTCGTCTATTGCGCCATCGGTGAAGGTTCGACCTCTTCCCCCGAATTCGGACGAGCCGTTTTTTATTCCGCCTTCGGGTCAACACCCAACATTTTTGCCATTTATAACTGTGGCTGGGCCATTGCCACCAGTGTCAACGAGCAGTTTCCGGAGGGCAATCCGACCACTTGTTTCGAAGGATTCAAGCGCTTCGGGCTGTTAATTAAGAGCTTTAACGGGACCGATATCAAAGAGTCAATCAAAGAAGTTAAAGCCGCGGCTGAATATGTCCGTTCCGGTAAGGGACCCGCGTTGCTTAATATAACCGTTGTCAGGCTGGAATCTCATTCCGCTTCCGACGATCAGTCACATTACATGGAATTGCAGCAGCAGGACTATCATATTACCAATGATCCATTACGCAAAACGGCGGAAACTTTCGTGGAAGATGGTCTCTTTACCCCCGAGGAACTGGTCGGCATCTTCGATGAAGTTGATGAAGAGGTACGACGCGTCTCCAATGAGGTAACCGCCGATATAAAATATAAAACGCCCCGTGATGTTCTCGGCAAAGTTTACAGCTACGATCGGAATAAGGCCGAAGATCGATGGAAAAAACTGGTCGAAAATAAGCGTCGGCATAGAATTGACAAATATCTTGAGTTTTATGAACGCGGCATTTTTGACACTATGACCTTGCCGGAAGATCAGCCTCCGATGACGCTCCGTAAAGCGATAAATTATACCCTGTTCGATCTGTTTATAATGTCTGATGACACGATCCTGTTCGGCGAAGATGTTGCCGATTTCCCGGTCGAATCCTTTGCCAAAGGTTCGAAAGTTCTCGACAATCTCAGAGGTAAAGGCGGCGTTTTCCTGACCACACAGAGTCTTCAAAGAGCCTTTGGCCCCAAGCGTGTCTTTAATACCCCGCTCGACGAGGCCGGTATCCTTGGACGCGCCATCGGTCATGCCTACCAGGGGCGCCTTCCTTTTCCGGAAATACAGTTCATTGACTATATGTCACCAGGCTATCAGCAATTGAAGGATCGTATCGCCACCGCCTACCAGAGATCCAATGCCAAAGTCAGGATGCCGATGATTATCAGGACCTCCTATGGCGGCTACAAACAGGGCGCCGGGGCCATGTGGCACTCCGAAGCCAACCTTGGGGCATTCATAAATATTCCGGGGCTTCATGTCCTGATCCCCTCTAATTCTGCCGATTCGGTCGGCCTCCTGAGAACCGCCTTTGTCTCCGGTGATCCGGTGTTGCATTGCGAAGCGGTGGCGCTGTATAACCGCCGCGACTGGGAAGGCTACAATATTCTGGCCAAATTCCCTCCAATCGATGAGTTGATCCCATTTGGCAGCGCCAAAGTATATAATAGCGAAAACGAAGATGTGCTGATAATCAGTTACGGTATTCAGGCTCCCATGTCCCTCAAAGCCGCTGAATTGCTTGCCAAGAACGGCATCAAGGCACGGGTTATTGATCTTCGCACGGTCAAGCCGGTTGATTGGGAGACGATTGGTCAAAATGTGAAAGACTGTTCCCGGGTGTTAATTGTCTCCGAGGACCGATTTTATGGCGGTGTCGGACCAACCATCTCAGCCTATATTTCGGAACATTGGTTCGATTATCTTGACGCGCCCATCAGGGTTCTCCATGCCCAGGACTGCCGCGTGGCCTACGGCCTTGACGGCGATGAAATCTGTTTGCCTATGACGAAACATGTCGTCCGGGCCGCAACCGAACTGGTCGAATATTAAAATCCAAAAATATAAAAAAGGACAGCCGAAGTGGCTGTCCTTTAGCATGTTAGCTGATTATATTCGCTTCATTTCACTAACATAAGTTTCTCGGTAGCCGAGAAATTTCCGGCCCGGGCCTGATAGAAATATATACCCGAGGCAAATTTTGAAGCATCCCAAACGACACTGACGACACCGGCCTCGCTGCGGCCGTCGAATGACGCGACCCTTTGCCCGTTAATATTGAATAAACTGATATTCCAGTCGCTCGCAGCCGGCAGACTCATTTCCAGAGTTGTGACCGGATTGAAGGGATTAGGATAATTACGGATGCTGAATCCGCCGGGAACTATCGCCGTTTTAAAGGTATTGCCGTTGTAGTCGGCCGCTTCCACACTGACCAGATTTCCGGGTGTATTAAGGACCTGACCGGAAGCGGTAAAATCCTTTTCAAAACTGTACAGCAGCGCCACCGTTCTTCCGTCGGCACTGTTGACGGCCAACTGCATCCCTGATGCATCTGCACCCAGCGACACCGGGACCACGCCGTCAAAGATAAAATAGGCGGCGCCTATTTCGGCATCAAGCGTGACCGTCTGCCCGTCCGCAACGGCATTCAATAATATGTCCGGCGCCACTTTGGGAAGCGGAAGAGCATCCCCGACAATGACACGAATCAGGTAAACCAGATCGGCAACCGTCAGCGCTATGCCATCACCGTTCACTTCCGTCGCCGCCTTTTGGCCTTCAAAGTTGACCGTGAAAGCGGCCGGGCCATATATAAAATAATTGGTAAACACGACCGCATCGGCGATTTCATAAGCCACACCGTTCAGGTTGACATCGGCCCGCAAATCGATCTCATTCGGGGAAATAATATCAATTCCCCCGCCATATAAGTTAACGAATGGAACCGGTGCCGGCTTGGTCGGATCATTATTGGTGAAACAGTCTGCCTGGGCGCCGGTAAAAGTAGGAAAACCGGTATTGGTATTGGTTATTTCATGGTATGGATCATAAATCGTACCCCCGCCATACTGAAAAACCATATTGGAAAACCCCGTTTGAATATCCAGAGGATTGCCGCCTCTATAATGGAACGCAATGGCATTATCGCCGCAGTCCATCCAGAAGAAATTTATGGGTACGAACATACCGCCCAAATTGTAGTCGCTGGAAACAAGAAAATCCAGGGTAAACAGAACCATATCAGACGGCAGCACCATCAAATTGGGGTGATGCGCACCGTCATTATATTCTGCCATACCAACGACCCGGAGAACTCCGCTGGGACAGCCGGCGCCGCAATTACCCAAATAATTATATCGGTATGTGAAATATTCCCACTCAAAGGTTCCCGGTCTGGAAAATAACGGACCGGGCATTCCAGCCACAAAATTCAGAGCCGACGGATCGTAACCGATAAGAAAATCAAATCCATGGAGAATTTCCGCCCCTCCCGAATTGATGACATCCACATAAGCATGGTGCCCTTGAAGCTGGCCATGAACCTTCTCGATTTTTATCGCAAAGAAACTCATACCGATAATTTCTGCAGTAAATTCACAAATAGTACTTTGACCGGAGCAATCGGTCGCATAGACTTCAAATGCTACCGTGCCCTCGTCTGTGATATCAGGCGTAATGGATAAGACCCCATCCTGAGTTATTGAAACAGCGCCGGTAAGTGGAGGATAAGCAGTGACATTCCAGGTAATGACGTCCCCGATATCGGCATCAGTGGCGTCGAAAATTATGGTATTTGTCATTTCGGAGTAAATCAGGGCGGTTTCGCCGCACGGTCCGCTTATCACCGGCGGAGTGTCGGTTACCGTGATAGTGAACTCACAGGTCGTTGGCGGAATGGGACATGAATTGTCAACCAGACCCACAACCACATCATGCGAACCTACATCATCACAGGTCGGATTGAATGTCCAGACGCCTGTCGCAGGATTAATACTCCCCGGGCCCGATATCAGACTGAAGACAGGCTCGAAGGCTAATGGGGTATTAAAATCATAAGTGAATTGAGTGTCAAAATCTTGACTGATGTCGCTCGTAGGGCAGTTGGAAAACTGCGGTACATGGCAGCTGCTCTTTACCGGCCAGCAATAAGGACCCCCAAAACCGGGTGACGGATCCTCAAATAGCCAGTCAAACTTTCCGGGAGGTACCATATTTGGTATGGAACAGGAATCGACACAAAAGGTGGCGTCCTGCGACAATTCGACGGAAATATTGAACTTGTATTTGAGCCGAGTCAGTATAGGCGCTCCATCCGGCATGCCCGAGATGCCGCTTCCTGTCCAGTTAATGGTGTCGGCAATATTGCCATCCCAGCTAAATGGGGTGAACAAGTTAATCAGTGCCCACCATGAGCTTCCCTGTTCAAAGCCGTTGACGCCTTCATATCCCAAGTTTGTCCAACTGGTAACATCACCGGTCATATAAAATCTTAACGGAATACTCATTCCGGACCTGCTGAAACCATCAGGATTGTCCATTTGGATCTCAATTTCGAAATTCTGGCCGGCCCGAATAGCCATTGTTCCACCATCATCCCACAAATAGGCGGGATTAATGTATGGTTCAACAGTCATAGCCCCCGCTGTCCCAAACATGAGCCAGATTAAAAATGTCAGGGATAAAAATCCTGTATGCCTCATTTTATTCTCCAGTATTTTGTCGCTTTTATAAAAAGGGGAAAAATATTAAGAAATCTTGCCTCGACTTTGTTACTTAGGTCAATTTTTTATTTGTCCGTCAGTCAGACCTTAATTAGACCAAGCAACAAGTAAATACAAAGATGGGTAAATCAAAATATCTACTTCAAGCACTTTAATATATCACCAAAAGCCGCTTCTGTCAAGCCTTTTACCGGTTTTCACAATAGCATACGTTATATAAATTGGTAAAATTAGATTAATATTTTTTAATTGATATTTTCTGCGTATAGTAGATTTAATCATGATAATTTTGGTCAAAAATTGACCCGGAGCGGACAATTTAATACTATTGATTATTATCAGGAGCAAACCCTGACTGACGGAAAGAAAATGCGCGGCCGCCAGTTTAAGCTTGATTGACGCAATCCCACAATAAAAAGCAAATCCCAGATAATATGTTGCCGGTAAATGGATTATATAAATAAAATATTTGGGAACCGGCTTGTTCCAATCGAGTATAAGAAAAATTGCCGGAGCTTGACAAACCGGAATAATTTTGTATTTTGAACAGCTAAATGATACTTGTTAAACATTTGAGTGAAATATGATATCGGTAAAAAATTTGACCAAATACTACGGTCCTACCCTGGCCGTTAATAATGTTTCATTCGATATTGAAAAAGGAACTGTCGTTGGATTTCTTGGCCCCAATGGCGCCGGCAAAAGTACCACTGTCAGAATAATCACCTGTTATTTGTCGCCTTCAACCGGTTCGGTTACCGTTGATAATTACGATATTATGACCGAATCATTGGAGGTGCGCAAGAGAATCGGCTATCTGCCGGAAAACGCTCCTCTTTACCCGGAAATGAATGTGGTCGATTATATCAGTTTCGTCCGCGAGATGCGTCGCGAAACCGCCTCGGCCAATGGAAAACGGATCAAAGAAGTGGTCGGGATCTGCGGCCTCAGCAGTGTGACCGGCAAACAAATCGGTGAGCTGTCAAAAGGTTTTCGCCAGCGGGTGGGCCTGGCCCAGGCGCTTATTCACGATCCGGAGATCCTGATTCTTGACGAACCTACGGTCGGTTTGGATCCCAACCAGATTATCGAAATTCGAAATCTAATAAGGGAACTCGGCCGGGAAAAGACAATTATTCTTTGCTCGCATATTCTTCCGGAAGTGGAAGCCACCTGTAACCGGGTTTTGATTATTAACGAGGGCAGTATTGTGGCGGATGGGACCCCAGGGGAATTGCAGGCATCGTTTGAAGGTAAGACGAAGATATCCCTGCAGGTTAAGGGGAATATCGCTTCTTTTAATGAAAAGATTCTTCAGCTTGAAGGGGTGGAGCGCATTGTCAACAGCAAGCCTCTGGGCACCGATTTTGTTGAGCTGGATCTGGAAACTGACAAGAGTCTCGATCCCCGCGAGAAAATATTCAATCTTTGCGTCGAGAATCATTCCGTGCTGATGGAAATAAAACGCGAGGAGACTTCTCTCGAAGATATCTTCAGAAAACTGACCAGGAAGGATGTATGAAATGCATCAGATACTGACACTGGCTAAAAAAGAATTCCGGTCATATTTCGATTCCCCGGTCGCCTATGTGGTCATCACCCTTTTTCTGTTGATCTCCGGATGGCAGTTTTCAACCACCCTGTTTCTTTCAAATTCCGCCGATTTGCGAACCCTTTTTGGAATTATAAGGTTTATCCTTTTGTTCTTCATTCCGGCCCTATCGATGCGGCTGATATCCGAAGAAAAAAGGCTGGGAACAATCGAACTGCTGATGACCCTTCCCATCAAAGACTGGCAGTTGGTCCTGGGCAAATTTCTTGCGGCCTATCTGCTTGTTATAATTACCATTCTGTTGACATTGATACATTATGTAACCATCGCCATGATGGGCGAGCCGGACTTTGGCGCCACTGTCGGCGGTTATCTCGGCCTGATTCTGGTCGTCGGCGTCTATCTGGCCATTGGAATATTTACCTCCAGCCTGACCCAGAACCAAATTGTGGCCTTTATCGCTTCATTCGCCATCATCTTTGTCCTGTTTATTTTCGATAAAGTCGTCATCTTCTTCCCCGGTTTCATTGGCAATATCATTGAATATCTGTCGATTGATTATCATTTTAATAATGTATCGCGGGGCGTCATCGACAGCCGCAATCTGATTTATTATGCTTCGATGATATTCGTATTTTTGTTTTTGACCGTTCAATCACTTGAAAGCAGGAAGTGGAAATAATGACCAAGAAGGATGTCAAAACAAAATCGACGGCAAGTCTGCTGATAATAATGTTAGTCGCCATACTGGTCATTGTCAACCTGATCTCGCTGAATCTCTTCTCCCGGGTTGACCTGACCGACAACAATATCTACTCCCTGACTGATTCCTCGCGGGACCTGGTCGAGCGCCTGAACGACCGCTTGACAATCAAGGCTTATGTCTCCAATGACCTCCCCGCGCCGCATAATAATGACGCCCGCTATATCAAGGACCTGCTTGATGATTACAAGGCCTATTCCCATGGTTATTTGCATTATGAGTTTATCGATCCGGTCAAGGATAATAAAGAAGAAGAGGCCACGGGCTATCGTATCCCGCCGCTTCAGTTCAATGTTTTCAAAAATGATAAAACCGAGTTTATCAAGGGTTACAAGGGGTTGGCGGTTCTCTATGGCGATAAGAGCGAAGTTATTCCATTTGTTGAAAAAACCACCAATCTCGAGTATGACCTCTCCCGCGCCATTAACAAGTTGATTCAGTCAGGTGTTCCAACCATCGCCTTTACGACCGGCAACGGCGAGCCGGATATGTCGAGCGGCCTGAACTGGGCCAATCAAATGCTTCAGAAAGAATATCGGGTCCAGTTTCTGAACCTGCAGGATATGAAGACTGTTCCGCCGGAAGTGCAGGTCATTATTGTCGATTCACCAAAGGGAAAATTGTCCGACTGGGAAGTGTATCTCCTCGATCAGTTTTTTATGCGTGGCGGGCGGCTGGTGTTTTTAATCGACGGCTTCAATATTGATGTCGCCCAGTCGATGGTGACGCCGATCGACAATGGCCTCGACAGCCTCATGTATTTCTATGGTGCAAGCGTCAAGAAAAACCTGGTCATCGATGCCCAGTGCAATATGGTTCCCGTTACGAGAAATATGGGAACGTACCAAATGCAAAGCCTGATCCGCTACCCCTTCTATATAAACATTCAGAGTTTCAACGAGGAAAATCCCATTGTCAAGACCTTAAAATCATTTGACATGCTTTTTGCCGGCTCCCTCGATCTCAATCCGAACCTGCCCGCCGCCACCGAACGTCAGATATTATTTTCCACCTCCGAACAGTCCGGTTCCAGGGCCGTGCCGATTGATGTTTCACCTGAAAAGAAATATTTCAATGAGGATTTTTCGGCCAAGAGTCTTCCCCTGGCGGCCGCTATGTCCGGGCAATTTAACAGCTATTTCAACGATAAAAATATTCCTCAATATACCGGAAATGATTCGCTGAACACCGCTCCGATTCCGGAGAAAATCGACAGAGCGGAGGACGGAAGAGTCATTGTGGTCGGAAACGGTTCCTTTATATCTGATGATAACCGCCGCAATAATACCAGTTTTGTTATCCTTATGAATATGGTTGACTGGATGACGCAGGATAAGGGTTTGATTTCGATTCGTTCCAAGCAGGTCACCGGAAGAATGCTGAAAGTAACTTCCGACGGCACCAAGAAAATCGTTAAGTACCTCAATATCTTTGCCATGCCTTTGATCGTTGTCCTGTTTGGCGTCACCCGGTGGCAATTCAGAAAATCGCTTCGGAAAAAGGAGATCGCATGAAACGGCTGATTATTCCTGCCATCGTTCTCATCGCGATCGGTCTGGCCTGGCTTATTCAAAGCCGGCTGGAAAATAAGCGAATTCGGGGGAAAACAATTGATAATTTCCTGGAAATAAACAGCGAAGATATCAGCAGAATAGATGTTTCGGCGCCCGACGATACTCTTGTCTTTCGTCTGGACGGCGGTCATTGGTTCGTGACGATCTATTCGCTTTATCGCCGTGCCGACACGATGGCGGTCAGAAACATGATCAGGACAGCCGTCGATTTAAAAGTGGGTAATGTCATTTCACAGAATGCCGAACGCCGTAAAGACTTTATGGTTGACGATACCGGCGGCAATCTGGTTCAATTCTACCGGGATGACCGGCTCCTGAGTGAAATCATTATCGGCAAGCCGGCGAATGATTACTCTCACACCTATATTCGAAAACCGGGCGATGACGAAGTCTATCTGGCTGACGGCCTGATTACCTTCGTATACCGGCGCCAGAAAACCCAGTGGCTGGACAAGACCATATTTTCTTTCGCCCCCGGTAGTATCAATTCAGTGGAATTCGATTTAGATAGAAAGACCTATAGACTCTGGCGCGGTGATTCCGCCTGGTTTATCGGGGAACGGCCCTACCTCGACAGCGCGCTGGCCGATTCGGTGAAAACCAGTCTTTTTATAGGGACGATAGTAAATTTGGTCGCCAATGATTTTGTCAACGCCGCTGACAGCGGTTTGATTAATTTTGACAGTCCTTCCTTGAATCTCAAGGTTTCGCTCGTTGACGGCACCACCAGGTCATTGACCTTCGCCGCCGTTAACGATGAGACAAATCGGGTTTTCTGCCGAACTCCCGAATACAGCGATACCTTCGTTCTTTACAGAAGCAAGTTCGATAATCTCAAAAAAGACCTGACCGGGTTCTAAGACGCGGGCTTCCGGCGGCGTATATCTAATAGAACATTTTATCTTGGCAATCTGGAAGATATTAACTATCTTTTATACTATTCAATTATCAGGGAGGAGGCATTATGGCTACCTTTATCATGGCGCTTCAAATCAACCCCAGCGCCAAGAAAATGTATGATGATCTTTCGGCACAAGTTAATGAGTCGCTTGAGGTCTTCAGTCGTAATAATGTCAAAGTCACCAGCCTCTTTGCGACCCTCGGCCGGTACGATTACCTTGCCATCTTTGATGCCGTCGATCAAACCCTCGCGTTCAGGGTGGCATCGGAAATTAACAATAAGGGCATTCTTGAAACCGAAACCTGGCCGGTTATCCCTTATGATGAATTTACGCAGCTTTTTTCCAGGTAGGTTTGACTCAAATTATTTTTTCACAGGAGGTAAGTGTGAGGCGCTTTTACCACGTCATGTTTCTATTTTTATTTCTATGCCTGCTTGCGCCGGTTGTCCTTATGGCCGCCGCCGGTGATATTGTTGCCCAATTTGCAACACCCGGGACATGCCCGACCGGCCTGACCTATGACGGCAAATACCTTTGGCTGGCTGACCGCAAAAGTGACTTGATGTATAAAATCGATCCGGCCGACGGTCGTGTCATTGAAGAATATCAGGCGCCCTGCTATTATGTGGCCGGGCTGACCGTTGCCGCGGAATGTCTCTGGGTTCTTGATGCCGAAGACAACGTGGCATACTGCTGGAACCCCGAAACCGGTATTTGTGAAAAGACGATAGACATTCCCTGCGAAAGCCCCCAGGGACTGGCCTGGGACGGAAAATATCTTTGGGTGGCAGATTTCAGTCTGGACAGAATCTTTCAGATTTCGACCGAGGATGGCACGACAATTACCGATATTCCATCCCCATCCGGCAATCCCCAGGGCCTGACATTTGACGGAAAATATCTGTGGGTCTCAGACCGGTTTGATGATATGATTTATATGGTTTATCCGGAAAACGGCAATGTCATCGTGGCGTTTGATTCACCTTCGAAATACCCCAGAGGACTGGCCTTTGACGGCGATTTTCTCTGGAATATCGATTATCAGACAGACAGCCTGTACAAAATCAAGCTGGATGATACCGTCACCTATGTTCGTACCGACGGCAAAAAACAGCAACTGGATTACACCCATCAGATTCGCAACTACGGCCCAGGTGAAATCACTTCACTTGACATTTATCTGGCTCTCCCCCATGATCTTCCCTTCCAGAAAATGCTCGACACTCTGGTTTTCAATCCTCCGCCGATGGACATTCTCTCGGATAAATGGGATCAGAAGGTGGCGCACTATCATTTCGATAATATCCCGGCCGGAGAATTTGTCACAGTCGCGATGACTGCCAAAGCCGAATTGTTCAAAACCCGATTTATGATTTTTCCCGAAAAAACCGGGTTGCTGTCTGAAATCCCGAAGAGTATTAAAGATAAATACCTCGCCGATGATACCAAGTACTGGGTTAAGGATTCTTATATAAGTGAGACGGCAAAAAAGGTAGTCGGTGATGAGACCAATTGCTACTGGATTGCCCGGAAGCTGTTTAATTTTATAATCGATAAATTGGAGTATGAACGGGTCGGTGGCTGGAATGTGGCTCCGACCGTTCTCAAACGCGGCACCGGTTCCTGTTCCGAATACAGTTTCGTTTATATCGCTCTCTGTCGTGCGGTCGGTCTTCCCGCCCGATATGCCGGGTCGGTGGTTATTCGCGGTGATGATGCCTCGACCGATGATGTTTTCCACCGCTGGGTCGAGGTTTACCTGCCCAATTATGGCTGGATTCCGATTGATCCGTCCGGCGGCGATAACGATCGCCCGGCATCGCAGGCTTCGGCCATAGGGTATCTGTCCAACCGCTTCCTGATCACGACTATCGGCGGGGGCGGCTCGGAGTACCTTGATTGGAGCTACAACTCGAATGAAAAATGGCAGTCTCTGGGACCATGCAAAATATATGGAGAGCATATCGGCGAGTGGTCGCCGATTGTCGAATCGGAATAGTCGATTGATGACAATCAACGGAGTTACTTGACCATTGATCGAAGACTTTCCCTGGCCGCCTCGATGTCGGCCTCAATATACTTGTTTTTCTCGCGCGCGAGTCTGAAATATTTCTCGGACTGCTTCAAATATTCCTGATTGCGCGAATTGAGATAGAACAAATAATAGGCCCGGGCATTTTCGAAATAAAGCGAGAAATCATCCGGGTAATATGAAATCAATTGCTCGAACACTCTGAATCCCTGCTCTACAGCGCCTGCCGATTGATAATAATTGGAGAGCAATCTTAAACCGGCCTTGTTTCTGGGATGTTCTGTCAGGAATTCCCGTAAATAATAGAAGACACTGTCGGGATATTTTGCGGCGCTGTGAAAACGGGCGGCCTTTTCGAAATCGGTCGGCCGGTAATCACCCTTGATCAATTTCTCGGGCAATTGGATGACATCAATTTTTATATCTCTGAGCCAGTAATCGGCCAGCTTATATGATCCGGCCATAGCCCCAGGATAATCCCTTGACGCCAGTTTGATATTGCTGATATCGGATGCAAGGTGAGTAATCGGAAACCTGTTGAAAAGGTCCGGTTCTTTTCGGCTGAGCCCGAACATATATATGAACGACCTTAACTTATTATCAATTGTCAGGGCCTGTGCGAACGGCCCGCAGATAACGGCATTTGGGGCGGCTATCTGATTCAGATCCTCACCGGCTTCTCTAAGAAGATATGTCCGGGTGCCGGACCATTTTATAATCCAGCCCGCCTGAAACACAATCGAAGCGGCGATCAGAACAGTCAGCAAATATTTTCTATTATTAATTAATCCAAAAACAAAGACACGAAACCTGACAATCAATAGCCATAATACAGCCGCCGGAGCGGCGGTATACCAGGCGATCTTTGTCGAAGCCGAACCATAATCGTACAGGTAAGAAACTATATACCCGACTTGCGTGGCGAAATACCAAAGAATGAAAAACAATAATATACTTCTGACAGGCCTCAGCCTGTCCGTTATTAAATTTGACATTGTTTCTGATGTCAGGTGTGATATTATCCCGGCTGCAGGCAGTAAAAGAAACAATTGATACCTGAGCGGCCTGTAATTGACGACCATGAGCAGTAAATAGCCGGCCAGAAACCAGCCGAGATTGAATAAAAGCGCCCTATTATTCTTTAGAACCTCGACTATATCCTTCCGTAAAATTAGATTGATAAAGCCCAATACCATAAGAATCATAAAGAAAGGTGCAAAATAAAAAAGCCGCGAATCGCCGCCGAAAGATACGATTTTCCGCAATAATTTAAGAGGCGAAAAAACGGCATCGGGAACTCCGTACATGCCGACCGTCTGCTCGACAACATAATTATAAGCTGAACCGACATCGCTTCCGTAAAATGCGATAAGGATTCCCGCTGCCGAGATGATAAAACTGCCTGATAGAATTGATAATCTTCTCCATTTGAAACTCGGTGTCCCCGCGATAATCACCAGTGCCAGTGGGATAAGGAGCACAATACCGAATAATTTTCCCGAAAGAACGCAAAAAGCGGTCAGAAGCCCGGCCGGCACCAGCATCCAATCATGTTTGTAGTACCTGAGAAATAGGAAATAAAGCAAACCGCTTAAGAATATCAGGCCGTTTTCCAGAAAGGGATATCGCCCGTACACTATCAGAGTCATATTAGTGAGCAGCAGAAGCGAAACGACCGTTAAGGCCGCTCGTGATTTACTGCGGAAGGCGGCAAGATAAAACAATAAGCCGCCCAGATTTAAAAGTACCGCGGATATATTGGTCGTTATTCGCGACACCCCGCCCAGCAAAAAAACCAGGTAGCAGAAAAAAGACGACAGCGAATACTTGAAAACACTCCACCGCCCGAAATCAAATATATCCCATTCTCCAAAAATGATTTTATTCCGGGCGTGGTATATGACATTATAAGAGTCGGTCAGGAGGGCCTGCCCGGTATTTGCGAAAAACAACGGCGGATCGGACCCAAGCCATAAGAAGCGAACCACAATCGCCGCGAAAATCACCAATGCCGCAAGGATTTTGGAGAAATGGCCGCTATCTTTTGATTCGGATGATGACATCTTGCCTCAAACCGCAAGTGAATTATTTCAGGCCACAAGCGAGCAGAGCCAGGCGGTCAACAGGGCGCCATAGTTGCCGATGGCATAACCAATGAGGGCCATCAGAATACTTATCGGAACCAGGCTTTCGCTGTGATATGCCGCCACGATAGGGGCGCTGGCCGCGCCTCCGATATTTGCCGCCGATGCTATTGCCGTTGAATGAATATCAACCTTGAATATTTTTGCGCCGAGAACACAGAAAGCGCCGTGGATAAATATCCAGATGTAAGCTCCCAGCAAAAACCAAGGGGCCTGTCCCGCCAAATCACCGACATTGGCCCTTGCGCCCATATTGGCCACAAAAAGATATACCAGCGCCATGGCCAGCGCATGCGACCCCGGAATTTTCCTGGCCGGCGTGAATGACAGAGCTATCCCCAGCGTTGTAATAATCAATATTTTCCAGGCACTGGCAGCAAGTACCGGCGGGTATTCGGGCAATCGAACCGAAAGCTGCCCGGCTGCCCAGGCACAGACGAGGCCGAGAAAGAGCAAATACAAAATATGCCTCATCTCCAGTCTGCCCTTGTCACTTATCAGCTCACCGGAGGCTTTCTTGAGGA
Organism: candidate division Zixibacteria bacterium HGW-Zixibacteria-1; assembly: GCA_002838945.1. Taxonomy (NCBI): domain Bacteria; kingdom Pseudomonadati; phylum Candidatus Zixiibacteriota; species candidate division Zixibacteria bacterium HGW-Zixibacteria-1. The sequence continues at coordinate 36,393 of PGXB01000011.1, read as the reverse complement.
TATCAATGCGTATCTGATCGACTTTTGTGAACCGATGAAACCAGCCCGCAATATTTTTAGAACCGAGCATGATTGGCAGCCAGATGATATAAACCAGATTATCGGAAATGGCCGCCAGCCCAAAATCTGTCGGTGATGTCCCGATGGCCTCACTTACCGCCGCCATGTTGCCGGTCCCCCCGATCCAGCTTCCGGCCAGCGCCCCGAATCCTTTCCATGCATCCGGCCCCAATCCGCCCTTGACGATGAAATAGGCAATCGGTGCGCCGATTATCACCCCGGCCGTACCGAGGAACATGACAAAAATCCCGCGGCCCATAATTCGAATCGCCGGGACAACATCGACATCAAGAAGCATAATTATCAGAAACATCGGCAGAATTGTCCCGCTCATCCACGAGTAAACCGGAGATTGATTGGTTATCAATCCGGTGTTTGACATTACCAGCGGGATCATATATATGAATATAAGCGGCGGAAAATAGTTAAACAGTTTCCAGCCGGTTTTCTTTTCCAGAAAGAAAAAAAACGAAGTTACCCCTGCCAGAACCATTAAAATTCCGAGAGGACTTGTTATCAAAGCGTCATTCATTTATATTTCCTCCTGGGTTTTGATGAATTTAGAATATTTCCGGCATAAAATCAAGGCCGATATATATGAATTAGACGATGGGAGGATAATAACATGCGTTTATACGAAAAATTATTCGTTACATTAATCCTGATTATGCCGTTGATGATTCTGGCGGGGGAGGATGAAAAAATGTCGACCGGCGAACAGTTTCATTATCAAACAAGTTTCGGTGACAACGGATTCAAAGGAAAAGAGGTCGGTTTTGGGCGCGAAATACCGCTTTACAAAAAATATGAAAACGCGCCGCAAATTATGTTGCCGGTATCTGAGGAAAACAATATGTCGGTCGAGAAAGCAATTTCCGAGCGGCAATCGGTGCGCTCTTTCTCCGACAGACCGCTGACCCTCGAACAAATCGCCCGCATCCTGCTGTCAGCCGACGGTCTTACTCATTCCCAGGGCGGCTTCGAAATGCGTTCGGCCCCCTCCGGCGGCGCTCTCTACCCCGTCGATATTTATCTCGCCGCCTTTGAAGTGGAAAACCTCAAACCTGGTCTTTACCATTTCCAGGTTTCCGACAGCAGCCTGGAGCTTATCAAAGAAGGCAACTTCAGGGAGCTGTTAAACAAAGCCGCCTTCGAGCAGGGTGTTGTATATCAGGGACGGGCCAGTATCATAATGACGGCCCGATTTGATCGCTCCACCAAAAAATACTCCGATCGCGGCTATCGCTATACTTACATCGAAGCTGGCGCCGTCTGTCAAAATGTCTATCTGCAGGTGACTTCGCTTGGCCTCGGCACGACAGCGGTCGGGGCCTTTAATGATGATGCCTTGAATCAAATGCTCGGAATCGACGGAAAAGATGAAGCGGCCCTGTTAATCATGCCAATCGGACATCCGAAGAAATGATATGAAGAGCAATATTAAAATAGTCCTATGAAACTCAAAGTAGATTATATTCTGGCCAATTGCTGTGCGCCGCAGGAAAATGATAATATTGTCGGATACTACAGTCATAATAATATTATTAAAGTGCATAAAGACGACTGTAGTAATCTCGATAAAACCGATTCCGCACGGCTGGTCATGCTGGAATGGAAAGACATTTTGGCGCCTGAAATGTCTCGGCCCGATGATGATTATCATAACCTCGATGAAACCGATTGGCTGATCATGCAACATCATCGGACTTTTGGCGTTGATTATTCGCTGAAAGTCGCGGCGATGCTGCATATCGACAAACAGAAAGTCTTTGACAGCCACGCCAAATTGCGCGAGATGAAACTTCTGGAGCGCGTCAAACCGCTCATCATGCAGTACCGCAAGGGCATCGTCAAAAACAAATGGATCAAGCACCGCAATCACACCTATTATGAACTTACCGACAGGGGCCGCAATTACCTCGATTATTATTTACATGAGGGCCCGGAACCCTTGGGTTAGATAAAAAAAGGTGTCCGGCAATTGCGCCCGGACACCTTTTTCTTCAAATTTACAGTAATTATAGTATTGTTCCGTCCATATCGAGTTTCGGCTTGGTACTCTTATCCGGCGGCCCGATAAATATTACGCTCTTGTACAAATCTTTCCCATAACGCCGCATCTGCCGGAATTCCTCAAGGGGAATTTTGACATCGCGGGCGAGGTCCGTTTCATCCTCGTAAAACTTTTCATAGGAATCATGAAAATATACATTGTCATTATCATAGCCGGTCACGACCACCCAATGCGGGGCCCGGTCGCCGTGCAGATGATATGTACTTATCAGGACAATCGCAATTTTGCCCGCTTTCATCTCTCCGGCGATATCTTCAAAGGAGAAATTCTTATACTCAGCCACTACACCCCGATCAAGGGCCTTTCTCTTCATGTCCTTATGAACCAGTCGAATGACCTTACGCTTATCTTCATCCCGGACCGAGGAAAAGAACGGCGGCTGATCCTTTGACAGAATAACCTTGGTCGGGAATCCCCGGCGCTGGGCCGCCAAAGCCAGTCCAAACGGTCCCGTCCCGCCAAAGCCCGATGTCATATAAATCAAAGTGGCCTCTTTCCATAGAACCATCTCGAGTGTCCGCGTCAGACTGAGATCCGGTTTGAAATGCTTGAAGATCATCATCAGGCTGGCCGGCCCGCATGAAAACTCTTCGGTCTGGGCATAATAAGGAATCTTCAAATGCATTTTTTCGGGATTAAACCGGTTCACGATTATTTCCATTTTCAGGGCCGGCGAGCCATCGGTATAGTAATCATCCTCGGTCCCGATCTCATGATACCCCATTTTCTTATAGAAGGCTATGGCATTGGTGTTATCGAGTCGGACCTCCAGATGAATCGTCCGGCACCGATTCTTGACGGATTCATCCTCGCAAACCTTCAGCAGAATTTTACCCAGTCCCCGGCCGTGCATCGCCGGATCGATAAAGATATCATACAACCTTCCCAGACCGATACGTTTGCGCCAGAGCATGATCGCCGCTCCGACCAGTTTCTCATCCAGCTCAAGTACAAGTATTCTTGCTTTGGCCCTGGTCAGTAAATATCTGAACTGCCGCCTCGTAAAACGGTCGCTCTGGAAGGTTTTTTCTTCGAGTTCAACCAGTCTGTCAAGGTCCCTGGCTGTTGCATTTCTGATTTTTGGTTCTGCCGGCATATGTTTCCTTAACCGACCAGGTATCGGATTATACTTTCATAGATATCGGGAGCTTTGGAGTCTTCGTCCCCGCCGAAAATCGTCGGGTTATCATTAACCTCGATAACCACATAATCATCGCCGACCTTCTTCAAATCGATTCCGTAAATCCCGTTTCCGATCGCATTGGCGGCTTTAAGCGCCGTCTCCAGGAGTTTCGGATCGATCTTATCCAGATCGAACGCTCGTACCGTGCCTTCAATTCGCCGGCCGTCAGTGGTATAGGTCAATATTTTCCAGCGCCTCTTGGGAATACCGTATTGACAAACATAGAGCGGTTTGCCTCCCAGAACCCCGACCCGCCAGTCGAACTCGGAGCGGGTAAACCGCTGGGCGACTATCCTGTCCGACCGGCGGAAAAAACGATGCCCAACCTTCAGGTATTCCGATGGCTTTTCCACCTTCTCGACATACATGGAAAAACTGCTGTTGGGTGCCTTAAGAACTATCGGGCTGCCGAGTCTGTCCAGAAGCTCAATCCCCTTTTCGCGAGTAAGTTCTTTTTCGGTGAGAAAAACCGTATCGGGAATGGGCACTCCGGCCTTAATCAGATGCCGGTACATATTGACTTTATCGCAGCAGATATATATCGAAGCGGGATCGTCAATAACACGGATATCATAAAGCTCGGCCGTTCTGGCCGCCACATAAGATGAATTCAACGGGTCGGTCAGGGCCCTGATAAAAATGGCATCATATTGCGGAATCTTGTACATATCGGGACGGAAAATAAAATCGGTGCGATGCCCCATCTTTCGCGCCACCTGGCTCAGGCGCATCAATGCTTCCATTTCCCCCGAACTGGAGATAGTATATCGCTCGACATAAACGCCTATTCTAGCCATGTCACCCTCTCCAGAAGATATTCATATTCGCGGGCGCTCAATTTATCGAAAGGCAGCTGCGAAATATCGCTTAACAGAATATTGCCGTTTGCCTGAACAATTACCCTGACCTTGGCCAGGGGCATATGAAATATTTTCCATATCATTTCCGCCGCCGGTCGAAACATGGCCGACACCGACCATCCCAGCACCGCCCGGAAATATTTCACCTGGCTGTCGGGCGGTAGTTCCTGGCAGCAGATGGCATAAGTGAAGTTGCGGGTTATTGAGCGCGCAATGGTCGGATGGCGCCCCTGTTTGAGAACCGTCCGACTGCGAACCATAAACGGGTTGATCGGATCAAGAATCACCGGCGGCTCGAAATAACCGTTGGAGATGTAATATTCCGGAACCGGCAAACTGGCCAGTTTTGCCTTTTCCAGAAAAAGCGGCGTAACATAAGCATCCAGCATTTCCTTGTTGGTCGGATATATATTCTTGCCTTCATTTTCCAGGTCCTGCGAAATATAGTACGGCAATTCCAGATAATCATAATTGCCGGCCAGATTGACAATGCAATCATCCGGCTTGTAATAAGCCAGGTAGTTTTTTTCCTCCGCCAGGCGCAACAGAGATCGTTTCATCGCACTCATAAAAACTTCTCACCATTTATTAAAATATATTTACTCAAAAAAATATAAATAAAGCTGTCCCGCTAAACCCCAAAATAGATGTTATTAAGATTAAGTTACAAGGATTTTTTGTTAAATTGTGATTAATCTAAAATTTCCAATCTTCCTCGGTTAAAAATCCTTGAAGATCAATGCATTTGATACCAAAATGAATGCAAATATTTGGGATTTTGGAGGCGTTTTTCTTTAACTTTTCTTCCGTAACAACTATCGCATTATTCACCTTGGCTCTTGCGACAATAAATGGATCAGCCACTGGTAAACCACCCAATAATTTCTTGTTTTCTATATTTTGCTGGAAATGTTTTACAGTGTAAATTGTGGTGATAAATGAAAATTCTTCATTGGTCGGATTTGAGAAGAAGTATGGGTGTTTATTTGCCCAGTCCTTTATATATTGCCATCGATTCATCTCCTCCAGCTCACGCCGAACCTCTTTGACCGATACTGCTTCTTTGGAAATTACAAGTGGATTAAATTTTTCCCAAAAGGAGGGAAAATTCTGAAAATAATAATGTCTAAAAATCGAAGCCAGTGTATTATTATCAAAGACGTATTTCATTAATCGTTATCATCCAAATGCATAATGTTCAAAAGTAGATATATTTGTTTCTTTTATATTTAGATAACTAGATAAGTTTTCAGCAGAAATTTTATTCTGATAATATTTGCCAAATACGAGATTAATATATGTGTTGCCTAAATATGCGATTTGTGTATAATAATAATGTCCGCCCTTCTTTCGATTCTTATATTGATTTGCCCACTTCTCAGTCATTTTTCTGTAATATTCATTATCAATTAGACCATTATCTAAATATTTCCGCAAAATGACTTCGCGGCTAACTGAAAATTTATTTGCCAGTAACTGGAATTGCCGTTCAGAGACTTGTAGATTTTGCACATCAAATACTTTTTGTGGGACAATGATTTCACTGGCAAATTTATTGCATCCCATTTCAAATTTGAAATATTTTCTTTCGATTGCCTCCAAAACTCTATTATCTCTAAAATCAATACCGCCAAGATGATAAAAGAGATGCCCTAGCTCATGAAATAGAGTAAATATTTGCCTCGAATCAGGCATACTATTGTTTATAAATATTATTGGGTATTTATTATCATAAATACAAAATCCAGAAAAGTCATCATTGTGAAAAGCATCCTTAAAAACGAAAACACCCAGACTTTCAAATGCCTTTCGCCACTTCTTGAAGGCTTCGTCCAACGATTGCCATGTAAACTGGTCGTTAATTGAATAACCAAGATCTTTACGTACTTTTTCCGCAAGTAGAGGGATATTAGTATGTTCATCTAGTCTATATTTATCAACCAAAATAACCTCTGCCGGCTTGGCATTTTCAAAAAGCTCTTCCAGGTTAAATTGAAATATTTTTGCTTTGCGATATAACTTTATCATCTCAACAGGCAATTGCTCTATCAAAGTATTCGGCAAAGTCCTAAACTCAGTTTTCGGCGTTTCTTCTATTGGCACATCGGGAAAGAAAAAAACTGCCAGTGGTCTTTTGTAGATGTGATATGCCAGTTTTTCAAGTTGGGCATAAGTTGGTGCAGACTGACCCAATTCCCAATCTTTAATTTCTTCCTTTTTTCTGCGCATTTTTTGTGCGACTTCTTCTATTGAAAGTCCAATTGAAGTTCTTGCCCATTTCAGGATATCAGCATTTATTGGAATCGATTCACTCATTTTTGGTTCTCATTATATATTCTAATATTTAAGCCAAGACACATATCATTATAACTAATAATTAAATGTTGATGCAATTATTTTTTTACCCAATCACTTTATGTTTCCGGCCCACCCTGGTAAAGGCCTCAATCGCTTTGTCGATATGCTCCTTCGAATGAGCCGCCGAAATCTGAACCCTGATGCGCGATTTCCCCTTCGGCACCACCGGGAAGAAGAACCCCACCACGTAAATCCCCTCTTCATACAGGTCCCTGGCCATTATCTGGGAAAGCTGCGCGTCATTTTCGAATTTCCGGAACAGAATCGGGACAATCGGGTGAACCCCTTCGATTATGTCAAACCCCAAGCGGCTCATCTCGGCCCGGAAATATTTGGTGTTGTCCATGAGTTTCTGTCTTAAATCATCACTCTGGTCCAGTAAATCAAATGCGGCAATACCGGCCGCGGCAATCACCGGGGGAATAGTGTTCGAAAACAGGTATGGCCGCGATTTTTGCCTTAATATTTCGATAATCTCTTTCCGGCCGGTTGTGAAACCGCCCGAGGCGCCCCCCATCGCTTTGCCGAGAGTCGAGGTGATTATATCGACCTTGCCGAAAACATCGCAATACTCGATTGCGCCCCGCCCCCTTTTGCCCAGAACCCCGGTAGCGTGGGAATCATCAACCATAACCATCGCGTCATATATACCGGCCAGTTCGATTATCTTCGGCAGGTTGGCAATGTCGCCGTCCATCGAGAAAACGCCATCAGTCACAATAATAATATTTCTGGCCGGTACCGGCTCTTTGGCCAAACCGGGCCCGTCCCAGATATCCATTCCCTCACGGGCCTTCTTCAGGGCGCTTTCCAGGGAACGCATATCGGAATGTTCATAGAGAAATCTCTTTGCCTTGCATAAACGGATGCCGTCGATAATGCTGGCATGATTCAAGGCATCCGTAATTATGGCATCCTCGGCCCCCAGAATACTTTCGAACAGCCCGCCGTTGGCATCGAAACATGAAGAATAAAGAATCGTGTCTTCCGTCTGATAAAATGCCGAAATTTTCTGTTCCAGAACTTTGTGCAAATCCTGTGTTCCGCATATAAAGCGAACCGAAGCCAGCCCGTATCCGTATTTGTCGAGCGCCTCATGCGATGCTTTGATCAGACAGGGGTGATTAGCCAGGCCGAGATAATTATTGGCGCAGAAATTCAACACTTCGCGCGATTGCGATCCGGACGGGTAGCTGACTTCAATATTGGCTTTCTGATCGGACAAAATTATCCGTTCGTCCTTATACAGTCCGGAATCTTTTATTTTTATCAATTCCTGCTTAAGATCATATTTTACTCGCTGATACATCGGGTCTCCCCCCTTATTTCAATTCCTACTTATTTATAATAATCAGTGAATATACGGATACTGGGGTCAATTATGAAGAGCTGTTTTGATATGGATGGCAGGGGCGAATATTAATCGCCCCTGCCGCAGAATTACATCCCGTAGCGGTCAATAATTTCCTGTTTGGTCTTGTGAAGAATTTCGAATTTCTTGCCCGCTTTGATAAAAGCGGCAAGCGCCTTTTCGAGGTGATGAATTTCATGCGCCGCCGAAAGCTGGGTCCGGATTCGGGCCTGCCCTTTCGGAACCACCGGGAAAAAGAATCCGACCGCGTAAATACCGTCATCATACAGCATTCTCGCGATGTCCTGGGAAAGCTTGGCATTAAAAAGCATGACCGGGACAATCGGCGTCTCGCCTTCCTTGATAATAAACCCGGCTTCGGTCAGTCCTTTTCTCCAGAATTCGGTATTTTTCTCAAGCTTGTCGCGCCGTTCGGTCGTCTTGTTGATCAGCTCAAGCACTTTCAACGCGCCCGAGACCACCACCGGCGGAATTGTGTTCGAAAACAGGTACGGACGCGCCTTCTGACGGCACATTTCGACGATCTCTTTTCTTCCGGAAACACAGCCGCCCGAAGCGCCGCCGAGCGCCTTGCCCAGGGTCGTGGTGATGATATCTATTTTCCCGATCACGCCGCAATGCTCATGGGTGCCCCGCCCCGTTTTGCCGATAAAGCCGCTGGCGTGCGAATCATCGACAAACACCATTGCGTTGTACTTCTCGGCCAGTTCCACGATCTTATCGAGCTTGGCCAGATCGCCGTCCATCGAGAACGAGCCGTCGGTAATAATCAGTCTCAACCGGGCCTTCTGGTGGAACTGGAGTTTCTGCTCCAAATGCGCCATATCGGAATGCTTGAAATTATCGGTTTGCGCCTTGCACAGGCGCATACCATCGACGATCGAGGCATGCACCAGCCGGTCGGCAATCATGACGTCGGCATCGGTTAAAACCGCCTCGAAGACACCGGCGTTGGCATCCATACAGGATGGGAAAAGAATCGTGTCCTCGGTACCCAGAAAGGCGGTCAGTTTTTCTTCGAGTTCCTTATGAATATCCTGCGTTCCGCAAATGAACCGTACCGATGACATCCCATAACCGCGATGCTCCAGCCCCTTTCGTGCCGCCTCGACAACCTCCGGGTGCGACGACAACCCCAGATAGTTATTGGCACACATATTAATCACCTTTTTCTTGCTGGTGCCGGCGGGAAAAACAACCTCGATATCAGAGCTTTGCGGCGAACAGATAATCCGCTCTTCCTTGAATATACCGCCCTGACGAATCGCCTCAAGGTCGTTTATAAACATTTCTCTGACAGTATCGCTAAATGACATATTGCACCTACTGGACGTTGAATTTCTTCAGGACTTCGACGATGTTGTTGACCGAGTCGAAAGCCTCCGGGGTGGCTACATCATCCGGAATCTTGATATTGTACTTGTTTTCGAGAAACAACTTTAATGATACCATGGAAAATGAATCGACGATGCCGCCCGAAATCAGCGGCGTGTCGTACGTGACCTCACGATCGTCGTCCTCTTCGAGGTACTCATTCTTGACATATTCCAAAATTCTTTCTTTTGTATCCGACATAAAAATCTCCTTAATTTATTTAAATTTATGGTTATTCATCATTTTCAAGAGTTGAAGTGTCGCCGATTTCTTCGCCCCACTCCTTTGCTCTCAGTAATCGCCGCATAATTTTGCCGCTGCGTGTTTTCGGAAGCGACGCAACAAATTCGATCTCCTGGGGCATGGCCAGCGGCGATAGTTTCTTACGGACAAAATTCATGATGGCCAGGTTCAGATCCTTCGATGCTTCAAAACCGGGCTTGAGGGCGATAAATGCTTTGACCACTTCCATGTTGACCGGGTCCGGCTTGCCCACGACCGCCGACTCGGCCACCGCCTCGTGTTCCAGAAGGGCCGATTCGATCTCGAACGGGCCGACCAGGTGGCCGCCGGTGTTGATGACATCATCATCGCGTCCCACGAACCAGAAATAGCCGTCGTCATCGATACTGGCCCGATCGCCGCATATATACCAGCCGTTTTTGAATTTCGATTTGTAGGTGGATTCATTGTTCCAATAGGTCCTGAACATCGAGGGCCAACCCGGCCTCAGAGCTATCAATCCGACTATGCCGGTGCGCGGAATCGGCTCATGCGTATTCAGATCCACTACCGTTGCCGTAATTCCCGGAAACGGCTTGCCCATCGAGCCGGGCTTTATCTTCATATTGGGATAGTTGGAAATCACCATACTGCCTGTTTCGGTCTGCCAGTAAGTATCATGGAACGGCAGGCCGAAGGCCTCCTCGGACCAGATAACCGCCTCGGCATTGAGTGGTTCGCCGACCGAACAAAGATGTCTGAGCGATGATAAATCATATTTCCTGACGGCTTCGGTCCCCTCTTTCATCAATGAACGAATCGCGGTCGGTGCGGAGTACCACACCGTGATTTTATGTTTTTCAATAAATTTGTACCAGGTCTCGGCCTTAAAACCTGAATCAAGGACACATTGGGTGATGCCGCAGGCCCATGGCCCGATAATTCCGTAAGAAGTGCCGGTCACCCAGCCCGGATCCGCGGTGCACCAGTATATATCTTCATCCTTAAGATCGAGAACGTACTTTGTCGTTATGTACTGAGAAATAAGCGAATAGTGGACGTGCTGTGCACCTTTCGGTTGGCCGGTTGTACCTGATGTATAGTGCAGGACCGAAGGTGTCTCGGCTTTGGTTGGAAAAATATCAATACTCTCTATTCTCTCCGCTTTGTCCATCGAGAAAGCGATTTCCCTTTCCCGAAGCGGCTTGCTGCCGTCATCATCGATAACGATAATGAATTCAAGATCGGGCAGAGTACTTACAATATTGCGGACCTTGGGCAAATGCTTCTTCTGCGTCATGATCGCCCTGGTCTTGGCATTTTCAAGGCGTGTCAGGAGCGATTCCGATCCAAAAGCCGAAAACAAAGGCTGTGCGATCCCGCCCATCTTGAGAATGCCCAGGAACCCGAAATACAATTCCGGGACCCTGTCCATAAAAATGCAAATACGATCGCCGTTTTGAAGCCCCAGATTCATGAGAAAATGCGCAATGGAATTAGTCAGCAGCCTCATATCGTCAAAAGTGTATTTCCTGACAGTGCCGCTGTAACCTTCCCAGATAAGGGCCAGTTTGTCTTTCTTTCCCATACGGCAGATCCGGTCGGTGCAATATTCACCGATATTGATTATATCCCCTTTTTTATAACCCAGCTCCTGTTCTGAGATTTCCCAGCTGAAATCTTTGACCTTCTCTTCGTAAACTCCAAGATTCGTCATTACAAATCTTCCTCTTTTATATTAGCATGTGCTATTTGAAATGTGAATGTGTTTACCTTTTTCAGATGTCTCATCTTCCCGGCGGTTCCATCAAAAGAACAATCTTCGACGATGGTACCTTTCCCGATGCGGCGATGTCAATTGCTTCCATAAAATCGGTAAAAGGGAATTGGTGACTGATCACCGGACTGATATCTATCCTGCCGAAATCAAGAAGATTCTTTAATTGATACCATGTCTCAAACATCTTGCGGCCGTTAATACCTATAATTTTTGCACCTTTAAAAACCACATTCTCGGCCATATCGAATTCAAATGGCGCCGAAGCAATTCCGAAGGCGGTGAAGGTTCCGGTTCTGCGAAGAATCGCAAATCCGTCGTTGACCGCATTCTTGTTGCCGGCCATGTCCAGAACCACATCGACCCCACCGGAGGTTTCTTCTATAATCCTTCGCCGATAATCATTATCAGTCGTGACATTAATCGATACATCCGCCCCCATGCGACGGCAAATATCAAGGTTAAAATCGATCATCCCCAGATTATATATTAATGCGGCGCCGACCGCCCTGGCAACACCGCAGGCAAATGCCGCGATTGGGCCGTCACCGATAATGGCAATCTTTTTTGCCGACACGTTACTTTCCATCACGGTATAAACGGCATTTCCCAATGGCTCCTGAACCGATGCGAAGGCGGGTGACATGTCAGGATGGTTTTTCCAGCAGCAAATTTCCGGGATGACCGCATATTCGGCGAAAATACCGTTAACATCCACTCCAAGTATGGACAGATTCTGACAGAGATGCATGTTTCCTGTCTTGCACATGAAGCAGTGGCCGCATGGAATATGCGTTTCCGCTGAAATAAAATCTCCGATCCTGATGGCCTCGACAGCCGAGCCGATTTCAACCACTTCACCGCAACATTCGTGACCAAAAATCATAGGCGGCTTAATTCTTCTTTCAGCCCATTTATCCCAGTTATAAATATGTTTATCGGTACCGCAAATGGATGCCGCTTTGATTTTTATGAGGGCTTCATTTGATTTGGGGCGCGGAATTTTGGCCTTATTCAATTCCGCCCCGGCAGCCGGTCGTACTTTCATAGCCGCCAGCATTGTACCGGTCATTTAACTTCCTCTTACACGCTTATGTTCAACTCGGGAAAAAATACGGTTTTGCACTCGAAAAGTCAAATTCTTTACAGGAATAAAGAAAAGGCCCCGAAGGGCCTCTTAAATGTCATTTACAGAAATAGTTATTTTGCCACGGTCTGTTCGGTTTTAAGAACATCGATGCTTTCAACGCCAAGCGACGTATCCAGCGACAGGGCCGCTTTCAGCAATGGTGTATCATAGCTGACTTTACGAATTCGGCCGGCAACATCGATAATCGGAACCGAATCGATTCCGCCGCCCCGCAACGCCACCATTTGACCGAATTTCCCGGCATAGGCCAGGCGAACCGACTCACAGCCAAACTGGCTGGCCAGCAGCCGATCGAATGCGGTCGGCGTGCCGCCGCGGAGAAGATGCCCCAAAATCGTCACCCTGGTTTCGATATTGGCAATTCCCTCGATCTGGGCCGCCAGTTGATTGGAAATTCCGCCAAGGCGTAACTGGTCCGGGCTGTTTTTAACCACTTTTTTGACCACCATATCGCCGCCTTCCGATTTGGCGCCCTCACCGATGACAATAATGCTGAAATTGCGGCCCCGGCGGTTTCTGGATCTGATTTTATCGACTATCACATCGATATGGTATGGGATTTCGGGAATCAAAATAATATCGCCGCCGCCTGCGACTCCTGAAGCCAGCGCCAGCCATCCCGCATAACGGCCCATAACTTCGACTATCATCACCCGGTGATGGGCCTGGGCAGTGGTATGGATCTTATCGATGGCATCGGTGGCCGAGGCCAGCGCCGAGTCAAAACCAAAAGTCTGATCAGTTCCCCAGAGATCATTGTCGATCGTTTTGGGAACACCGATTATCTTGAGTCCCTTCTGGGCCATACCGTTGGAAGCCGCCATGGTGCCGTCTCCGCCGATCGCAATCAGGGCGTCAAGTCCGAGCCTTTCGAAATTCTGAACCGCCTGTGAGGAGCGGTCGAGATAGATATATTCATCCCCCTGAAGCACCGGATAGTGAAACGGGTCGGCGCGATTTGAGGTGCCGAGAATGGTCCCGCCAAGAGCCAGAATGCCCGAAACATCCGATGATTTCAGTGTCTTATAGCGATTCTCGATCAATCCCTCATAGCCGTCCAGAAAGCCGACCACTTCCATGTCATAATCGCTGATAGCGGTCTTCACGACCGCCCGAATGACGGCATTCAAACCGGGGCAGTCTCCGCCTCCGGTCAAAACGCCGATTTTCATTTTTTCTGCCATACTTTTGCCCTGTTTAATTCATCTCCGTAATTTTTTCGGTGGCCTCATCCTTTTTGAACTCAAGATAAACATTCTCAAACATTTCGGCAAGCTTTCGTGCCTCGGTTTTGTATTTATCTTTATCGGCCCAGCCCAGAGCCGGGTTCAGCAACTCGGCCGGCACTCCGGGACATGTTTTGGGAATTTCCAAGCCGAATATGTCGTCTTTCCAATATTCGGATTTTTCCAAGGTCCCCTCCAGAATAGCCTTAATAATTGCCCGCGTATGGGCAATGCTGATTCTTTTTCCGATTCCATAGGGTCCATTGACCCAGCCGGTATTCACCAACCAGCAGGAAACCTTGTGTTTCTTAATCTTGTCCCGCAACAGATGAGCATAAACGGTCGGTTCCAGTGCCATAAACGGGGACCCGAAACAGGAACTGAAGGTCGCTTTGGGCTCGGTTATGCCTATTTCGGTGCCGGCCACTTTGGCGGTATAACCTATCAGAAAATACTTTTGTGTCACTTCCGGGGTCAATCTGGTCACCGGCGGCAGGACACCAAACGCATCCGCCGTCAGGAGGATTATGTGACTCGGGTTTCCCCCCAGACCGTCCGGAGCGCTGTTTTTAATGTGAGTTATGGGATAGGCGGCGCGAGTATTTTCGGCGAGACTGGAATCATTCAAATCGATGCGCCTGGTATCGATATCGATGGCCACATTCTCCAGCACGGTCCCGAATTTACGGGTGCACTCGTAAATATCCGGTTCTCCTTCCTGAGAGAGCCGAATAACCTTGGCATAACAGCCCCCCTCAAGATTGAAAATCCCTTTTTCGCTCCATCCATGCTCATCATCGCCGATTAACTTTCGATCGGGGTCGGTGGAAAGGGTTGTCTTGCCTGTTCCCGAAAGTCCGAAAAATATCGCGGTATCCCCTTTTTCCCCCATATTGGCCGAACAATGCATCGAAAGCACATTCTTTTGCGGCAGATAATAATTTTGCACCGTGAAAATGGCCTTTTTTATTTCTCCGGCGTAGGCCGTCCCGCCGATGATAACAAGTCTCTTTTCGAAATTGAGAATAACGAAAGATTCGGAATTGGTGCCGTCCAATTCAGGATTAGCGTGGAAATTCGGGATATGAATAACGGTAAACTCCGGTTCGAAACCATCCAATTCATCGCGACTTGCCATTCTTATAAACATGTTGCGGACAAAGAGGTTATGCCACGCTGTTTCATTTATTACTCTAACTGCCATACGATAATCGGGATCGGCGCCCGAATAACAATCCTGAACATAGAGCTGTTTGCCCTGGAGATAAGCCAGTATTCGGTAATATAGAATGTCGAATTTTTTTCCGTCAAAGGGCCGATTTTCCTTGCCCCACCAAACCTTTCCTTCCGATGTCGATTCCCTGACGATAAATCTGTCTTTGGGAGACCTCCCCGTATGATGACCGGTTCTTACAACATAAGGGCCAAGATGGGCAATGAAGCCCTCTCTGTTTCTGACTGATTCGGCATAAAGGGCCGGTGTCGGAAGATTGCGATAGACAACGCCGCTATTCCGGATGCCGTATCTTTCAAGAATTTTGCTTTCCATTTTATACTCCTGTTTCTATTGGGCCGATATTGCCGGTAATTGCCTCCCTTGAGCCTAAATATCGGTATTTTATCTTGTATATTAATTCTGTATTGTCTAAATTTGAATACGTATTATGTCGAAGCTTACATTGTAAAAAGGATTTTTGCAAATAAATAAGGATTATTTGAGTGAAAGACCTTCGCCATGAAAATTAGACAATTTTTGGTTCTGCCCAATCTTCCCGAAAAAATACATCGGCTCAGAGAGCTGGCAATGAATTTATGGTTTTCCTGGAATTGGGATATTGTCAAGCTGTTTATCAGAATTGACTCCGATCTCTGGGAAAAATCATATCAGAATCCGATTGAAATGCTGGCCTATCTGCCGCAGCAAAAACTGGAAGAAGTCGCCCAGGATGAGGCCTTTCTGGCCAATCTGGATCGGGTTTATGCCGATTACCAGGATTATTTGAAGGCCGGCCGGTGGTTTCAAAAGCAATATCCCGAACATACTAATGCCAAAATTGCCTACTTTTCCTGCGAATATGGTATCGATACCGGTTTGCCCATCTATTCGGGCGGCCTCGGGATTCTCTCCGGTGACCATTTGAAAGCTTCCAGTGATCTGGGCATTCCTCTTGTCGCGGTCGGATTATTATATCGTTACGGCTACTTTCGTCAGTTTCTTTCCTCCGATGGATGGCAGCAGGAAAGGTATGAAGAAAACGACTGGTACCATATGCCGGTTGTCTTGGAAAAAGACAGCGAAGGCAATCCGATTAAATTCAATATCGATTTCGGCGGGACTCCCGTAAAGGTTCAAATATGGCGCGTTATGGTTGGTATTACTCCCCTGTATCTTATGGATACCAATATTCCGGATAATCCCTCCAAGTTCAGGGAAATCACTTCCGTGCTGTACAGCGGCGACAAGGACACCCGCCTGAAACAGGAAATCCTTCTTGGTATCGGTGGTATCCGGGCGCTGGAAACCCTTGGAATCAAACCCGCGGTGTACCATATGAACGAGGGTCATTCGATGTTCCTGCTGCTGGAAAGAATGAAATCGCTGGTGGAAAAGGAGAAGCTTAGTATCTCCGAAGCCGCTCAGGTGATCTGGTCGACCACAGTCTTTACAACGCATACTCCGGTGCCGGCCGGCAACGAGCAGTTTGATCCCAAGCTGATGGAAACTTACCTGAAACCTTATGTCGAAGGCATCGGTATGACCTGGCAGAAATTTCTGGCGGTCGGCCGCGTTTTCAACAGTGATAGCGAACCATATAATATGACCGCCGCCGCTTTGAAGTCGGCCGCTTTCTGCAACGGGGTCTCGCAGCTTCATGGCAAAGTCTCCCGCAAAATGTGGCACAATATATGGCCCAATCTCCCCGCCGAAGAGGTCCCTATAACCTCCATAACCAACGGGGCGCATTTGCGCTCATGGCTGAGCCATGACATGGTCGATTTATTCGATACTTATTTCGGCCCCAAATTTACCAAACAGTCTTTGCTGTTCGAAGACTGGAAAAGTATTAATAAAATTCCCGATGCCGAATTGTGGCGGGTTCATCAAAGACGTCGCGAGCGCCTGGTATTTTTCGCCCGCAAACGTCTTCAAAAGCAGCTTGAGCGCCGCGGTGCCCCGGTCCATGAAGTCAGGAAAGCCGATGAAGTCCTCGACCCGCGTATTTTGACCATTGGTTTTGCGCGCCGCTTTTCATCTTATAAGAGGGCTTTCCTGTTATTCAAAGATGTCGATCGTATTCTGAAAATAATCGGGAATAAAGATATGCCGGTGCAAATTCTGCTGGCCGGCAAGGCCCATCCGCTCGATAATCCCGGGAAAGAGATTATTAAGAATATCCTTCAGGTCTCCGCTCGCGATGAATTCCGTCGCCATATTGTCTTCCTTGAAGACTACGATATCAATGTCGCGCGCTATCTCGTGCAGGGCGTTGATGTCTGGCTCAACAACCCCCGCCGCCCGCAGGAAGCCTCGGGAACCAGCGGCATGAAGGCCGCCATCAACGGTGCCGTCAATGTTTCTGTTCTCGACGGCTGGTGGTGCGAGGGTTACAGCCCCGAAACCGGTTTTAAAATCGGTAACGGCGAGGAGTATGCCAATGCCGAATATCAGGACAATCTCGAGAGCCAGTTCCTTTATGATGTTCTCGAGAGAGATGTCATCCCCCTCTTTTATAAGAGGGATGCCGCCAATTTTCCTAACGACTGGGTAAAAATCGTCAAGAATTCGATGATCATGGCCTGCACCCGTTTTAGTTCTCACCGGATGGTTAAGGATTACTCCAACATGTTTTACGCCCCGGCTATCAAGGCCCACGAGGCTTTCACCGCCAATAATTATGAAATCGCACGGGGTATGGCTAAATGGCGCTCGAATCTACACTATCAATGGGATAAAATTACACTCGATGATATCGAAACGCCCTCAATGGAAGAATCGCCCAAAGTCGGCGACAAAATACCGGTGCATCTTAAAGTCAACCTGGGTGCCATCTCCCCCGACGATGTCACCGTTGAAGTTATCGCGGGTAATTTGAATTCACTGGAACAGATGGATAATTATGAGCCGGTCCCGGCGACTCGGGTTAATGGTGATAATCTTGAAAACGGGCAGCATAAATATGAAGCCGAAGTTACCTGCAAAGAGTCCGGCCGTTTCGGTATTGCCGCCCGGATCATGCCGCATAATGTCAATCTGATTCACAATTATTTGCCCCGAATGATTAAATGGTGGTAGAAATTATTGAATATGCAATTGTCATTTAAGAGTGAAGTTAATCTTCACTCTTTTTTCTACTTTAAAATCCAGTAAAAGGTCCTCCCTGCAATACTAAATAATTCCCGGACTTGACATTCTGAATATTTCTTTCAATATTCCATAAAACATGAAATTGAATAATCATATATTTGATAAATAACTTGTATTGCAGGCAATAGGTTTGAATGTTGATATTTTAAATATATTACCACTTAAGGAGGAGTTTTAATATGAAGCCTTTCAGATCATTACCGTATGCTCTGATTATTATGGTTCTGATGGCTGCCGGGCCGGTCCTTTCTTTTGAATTTTCGGAAATCGAAAAGCAGATTGTTGAGTACAAACTGGACAACGGCCTGACCATCATTATCCTTCCCCGGCATGATGCCCCGGTGGTGTCATGTGTCACCCATGTCGATGCCGGATGTGTCGATGACCCGATGGGAAGCATGGGGATGGCCCATATGTTCGAACATATGGCCTTCAAAGGTACTCGCGAAATCGGGACCACCGATATTAAGAAAGAATTAAAATGGATTGACGAGGAAGACCGTATTTTTGAACTTATTCTTGCCGAACGGGCCAAAGGCGAATTGGCCGATTCCGCTTTGCTGGCTTCCCTCGATAAACAGCTTGCGGCCGCAGCCGATTCTTCGGATCAATATGTCATTACCAATGAATTCGGTCAAATCGTCGAAAGCGAAGGCGGCATCGGCATGAACGCCGGAACCAGTTATGATAATACCGTCTATTATATAAATTATCCTTCCAATCGGCTGGAATTATGGATGGCCATGGAATCCGACCGCTTTGCCAACCCGGTTCTCCGACAACTCTATAAGGAAAAGCAGGTTATTGCCGAAGAACGTCGCTTCCGGGTAACTTCCTCCCCCACCGGGAAACTTTTCCTGAATGAATTTCTGGGCCTGGCCTTTAATTCTCACCCCTACGGCAAATGTATGGTTGGTGAGATGGAAGAAATTCAGAATTATAATCGTCCGGTAATGCGCCGGCAGCTCTCCAGCCATTATGTTCCGCGCAACATGGCGATCGCCATCGTCGGGGACGTCAACCCCGATGAAGTCATCCGGCTCGCCAAAAAATATTTCGGCCGTCTCGAGGATCACCCTAAGCCGCGGCCCGTCATGATTACAGAAGAGGCTCCGTTTGGTGTTCGGACGTCGACGATTTATGAAAATTCACAGCCCATGTTTATTATGGGTTACCGGATTCCTCCCGCCGTTGATCCCGATTATACCGCCCTCAGCGCCCTGGCAAGTTACCTCGGTTCGGGACGAACATCCGCGTTGTACAAGAATCTTGTAAAAGATAAAAAAAGCGCCGTTGAAGCCTCTGCTTTTACCGGATTTCCCGGGGAAAAATTTGAAACCTTGTTTGGCGTCTTTTGCATTCCTTCCAATGATTTTACTAATGCCGAAAATGAAAGCATGATTCTCTCCGAAATCGAAAAAGTGCGCACGGAACCGATACCGGATTCCGAATTGGAAAAGATCAAGGCCAAGGCCAAATCCGGCCTGATTAATGCTCTTGCTTCCAATTCCGGGATGGCCGCCCAATTGGCCGACTATTATTTCACCAAGGGCGACTGGCGGGAATTATTCAAAGAGATCGATCGAGTCAATGCCCTGACCGCCGATGATTTGAAAAAAGCGGCCGAAAAATACCTTGATCCTGACAAGCGAGTCGTCGCCTATCTTGAAAAACCGGTCGAAGATAAAAGCAATTAATTAGGAGTGATATATGCATAAGGCTATAAAAATAATCGGATTATGTTCAATCGTTTTCGCCTTGTTGACTGGCCCAGCAGTCGATGCGGCCAGAACGATTGATAATATTAAATTCCCCCCTCTTCACACCATTGAGATTCCGGATATAGAGAAAATCCCGCTGGCCAATGGGATTACGCTGTATATACTCGAGGACCATGAATTACCCGTGGTCCGTGCCAATGTTTTCCTGGCGGCCGGAAGTTTTCTCGATCCGGCCGACAAGATCGGCCTCGGGGAAATCACCGGTGACGTCATGCGAACCGGCGGGACGGCGCGCATGAGCGGTGATGAAATTGATGAGGCGCTGGAAGCTATCGGCGCATCAATAGAAGTTAATATCGGAACCACCAGTGGTACCGCGGGTATGAATATCCTCTCGGAATATTCCGATACCGGATTGGAAATTCTGGCCGACATCCTCCGAAATCCGCAGTTCAATCAGGATAAGATCGATTTGGCCAAAAATCGGAAGAGAACCGAGATCTCGAGCCGGAACGACGAACCCTTTAGTGTGTGTATCCGTGAATTCAAGAAGATCATTTATGGCGCGGATTCACCTTATGCCCGGCAGACCGAGTACGCTACCGTCAACAGCATTACCCGCGAAGACCTGATCGACTTCCACAATAAATATATCTCTCCCGAGAATGTTATGATTGCCGTCTGGGGCGATTTTGATAAAGCCGAAATGACCGCCAAAATCAAAAAATATTTCGGCGATTGGCCCAAGGGGGCCGGAAAAGTCCCCAAACTGCCTGAAGTTAATTATGAATTCAAACCGGGTGTGCATTATATCGAAAAAGAGAATATCACCCAGTCAAATATATTAATTGGTCATATCGGCGGCCTGACCGGCGATCCCGATTTCTTTGCTCTGACCGTTGCCAATAATGTTTTGGGTGGAAGCTTCGGCAGTCGTATGTTCAATGAGGTTCGCAGTAAAAAGGGGCTGGCTTATTCCACCGGCGGTATGTTTACAACCAACATTGCCTTTCCCGGAATATATTATAACTATGTAATAACCAAGCTGGAATCCACCGCGGAAGCGATTAAGGCGGTGATGACTGAAATTCGCCGGATGCAAACCGATCCGCCCACCGAGGAAGAATTACAGCGTGCCAAATCCAGCTACCTGAATTCTTTTGTCTTCAATTTCGATTCCAAGGGCGAAATAATCAACCGTATGATGACCTATGATTACTATGATTTCCCGCAGGATTTTCTGTATACCGTCAAAGAAAATATTGAAAAAGTGACGGCCGCCGATGTTATCGATGTTGCCAAACGCCGGTTTCATCCGGATGAAATGCACATCGTAGTGGTCGGCATACAGGACCAGTTCGATCAACCGCTGTCCACTTTTGGCCGGGTGGATCAGATAGATATTAGCATTCCCTCCGGAGAGGTCGCTGAAGAGGTCGTGGTCAACGAGGAATCGCTGGCCCGGGGTCTGGAATTGCTTAAGGCCGCGGCCGGGGCCTGCGGCGGGATTGAGTCCTTTAAAAAAGTAACTTCGATATCCTCGAAGAGCGACATTGCTCTGGTTCTGCCCCAGGGAAAAATATCAATTTCCGCCACTTCATACAACGTTTTCCCGGATAAAAGCAAGGAAATAGTAAATACGCCCATGGGTGAAATTGTTACGGTGACTGATGGTGAAACAGGCTGGATGCAGCAGGCGGGCAATACCATGGACATGACATCCGAGCAGGTTGCCGAATCCAAGGAAGATGAATTTCGCAACACCATGCGCATATTTCAGGACCTTGAAAATCCTCAATTCAAAGCTGTCTTTGTCAAATCTGAAGATTTCAACGGCCGGCCGGCCGATATTGTCAAAATTTCATCTTTGGACGACGCCATGTCATTTAAACTGATCCTCGATTCCGAGACACACCTGCCGGTCGGTAAGATGTTTTTTGGCAACACAATTATGGGTCCGGGTAATCTGACTCATATTATATCCGATTATCGGGATATCTCTGGCCTAAAGATCCCCTTCTCGATCATAATTGAATCCGACGGCAAAGCAACCGCGGAAATTACTCTGAGCGAATTGAAAATAAACCCGGCGATTCCAGAAGATACCTTCAAGCGGCCCTGAAAAATGGACATTTGTATTAACCCCGTCTGTTTATAGGCGGGGTTTTTTATTTTTTGATCAAAGTGTTTGGCAAATTACTTTTACTGCCGCTTAGGGCACGCATTTTTTTCAATTTAGCATGATTTCCTTTTGAATATTATTAAATCTTATGCGTCTTCTTTTAAGGGGTAGCTCCGCTATAAGAGGAAGAAATATAACGTTTTTTTTGATAAATTTACTATTTTGGCACTTGCAATTTTAAGCCAATTATGCTAACTTTGGGAGTTAAAAAATCGTCAATAAACAAAACGTGAGGGAAAAATGAAATATTCGAGATTAGCCGTTTCCATTTTCTCGATAATGACTATCGCACTGCTGCTTGGCTTCAATGTATCAACAGGGCGGGCATTGTTTGATATGAGTGAGGCGAATCAATTTGTCGGCAAGGTGACAGCCGAAACGCCCTATGTTGAAGCATATGCTCATACCGTGGGCAGAATCGGCCTGGCCATCAATAACCAGGGTCATTTTGGAACCGGCTTTCTGGCATCTGATGGAGGTCTCCCTTCGTGTCAATATCCATACCCCAGCCAGGCGGAGTATCTTTTCGCCGGCAGTTTCTGGATAGGTGCTGTCGTCGGCCGCGATACTCTGGTTTCGGTCGGTGCCGATGGCTGGATGTTTACCCGGGAAATGTGGCCGGATCCATACCCGCGCGGGGCTATTATAAGCCGGTCGATTACAAATGTCGGTGATGTCAATGCTATTTCGGAACAGGATTATATCTCTTTATATACCGATACTGTCACTGATCCGGGTTATGTGGCTATCGATAATTTTGACGGGCGGCCGCATATGCCTCTTAGTATCGAGGTTACTCAGCGCAGCTTTGCCTGGAGTTATTCTTACGCCGAAGATTTCGTTTTATTCGATTATGGTATCAAGAATATTGGTCGCAAAACCCTAAAAAAAACCTACATGGGAATTTATGTCGATGCCGACGTCAAGACGAAGGGTAGCCAGGAGGGCTTTGACGACGATATCTGCGGATTTAAACGGTCGATACCGTCCGAATTTGGCTGCGATTTTATCGATACCATCAATATTGCCTGGATCGCCGATAACGATGGCAAACAATTGGCCGCCGATGTCTGTCCTTACTCGACAAATTCGTTGATTGCGGTTACTGCCACAAGAGTCGTCAGGACACCTTCCGACTCGTTGAATTACTCTTTCAACTGGTGGATTTCCAACGGCGATGCCTCTCAGGACTTTGGGCCGCGCAAAGCCGGCACACTTGATGATCCTTTCCGTGATTTTGGCGGCTTTCTGGGAACCCCGGAAGGAGACCGGAACAAGTATTATATTATGCGGCATGAGGAATTCGACTATGACCAGCTGTTTACAGCGCTGGATCATACTGCCGAAGGATGGCTGCCGAGACCTTCCGGAAGTAATGCCGTGAACTTCGCGGACGGTTATGATACTCGTTACCTTCTTTCTTTTGGTCCTTTCGATATTGATCCGGGCGAGGTCCTGCCCATCAGCTTTGCATATGTGGCCGGAGATAATTTCCATACCAATTGTGATGCCTTCAAAAATATATTTAATGCCTACGAGCCGCAAATCTATTACGACTATCTGAATTTTGACGACCTTGGCAAAAATGCCATGTGGGCCGCCTGGATCTATGACAACCCCGGTGTCGACTCCGATGGCGACGGCTATCGCGGCAAATACAGAATATGCATATATGATTCGACGCTGACTACATGCTATGATACCATTTCCTATGACCCTCTGCAGATTGATACTTCCTCCTGCTATATGGCGACCCAGGCCGATACCGTTTATTATGAGGGCGATCGGGTTCCCGATTTCCGCGGAGCCTCGCCGCCGCCGGCGCCGCAGCTTTGGGTCATTAATGATGACGGCGACACCCTGCGCAGCCGGGTTCTTCCATCAGTCAACGAATTTAATCAGGGTCTTCTCCGGGTTCGCTGGAATGGCATGCGGTCGGAAACCGAAAGAGATGTTTTCAGCAACGAGGTCGACTTTGAAGGCTATCGTGTTTATCTTTCATTTGCTCCGGCGGCCGCATCATATTCGCTGATTGCCTCTTATGATATCGAAGACTTCAATCGTTATACCTGGAATCGCAATCGCGGAATCTGGGAATTAAAGGATACACCGTTCCTTGTTGACACCCTGAAGCAATATTACGGCCAGGGTTTTGATCCTTTACAATATGATGTCGACAATCCGTTTCTCTGGAATGACACCGCTTACTATTTCACGAGCCAGGATTGGAACCAGTCCGATCTGTCCGATCTTAACGGCATTCATAAGGTCTATCCCGAGGTAACGACACGCCCGACTAATCTCAACATTGATACGGCCAGAATACATAATCCCGAGGAACTGACCGATGACGGCCTGTATTTCAAATATTATGAATATGAATTTACTCTGAAAAATCTTCTGCCTTCGCAACTTCATTATGTGAGCGTGACCGCCTTTGACTATGGTTCCCCGAGCAGCGGCCTGCTTTCGCTCGAAACACCCAAGAATAAGAACTTTGTCGCCGAATATCCGCTGAATTCGGCGAAGGATGTTGAAGCAAAGGGCCTTAATGTTATCGTTTATCCCAATCCTTACCGGGTTGACGGAAAGTACCTTGATTATGGCTTTGAGGGACGTGATTATGTCACCTATCCTTCCTTTACCGACAGTCTGGCACAGCAACAGGGATTTCCCGAGGATCGGACACGATCGATACATTTTATTAATCTGCCGAATAAATGCACCATCCGTATTTTCACGCTTGATGGTGACATGGTGCGTCAGATTGATCACGATGTGCCGCTGGGAGCGCCACAGGCCTCTCATGAACGGTGGGATCTGATTACCCGTAATACTCAGGCCATAGTTTCAGGGATTTATTATTACTCCGTCGAATCCGAGGCCGGAAATCAGATCGGGAAAATTGTTATTATTATGTAAATTACAGTCGTCCTTGACTGAATACTAAATCAAACTGCGGCCCGGGATAAGAGTGATTATTATCCCGGGCCTTATTAATTCGGCTCCCGCGATTTTGCCCCTTGCAATCAGGCGGGAAATGGGTTAAATTTGTTGCTTATGGCATCTTACATGCGATGTATGAAAACATGGTTAAGGTTGCTGATGTTATAATAAAAGGGAATTGTGCTCTTAAATCGAGGTTTTTTGGTTTTGCGGGCGGATATATAGAATGGTTCGAAATGCTGTCATAAAATCCTGTTGTGTCGCTGCGGCAGTTATATTCCTATCCTCACAAGCTCCTTCTGCAGCTTTTAAAAAAGTAAATCCCGGAGAAAAAAAATTTGCCATGACCCCCAGGATATCTATTTCAGATGCCCCGTTTGTGCAGGTCGCCATTCATGAAATCGGCCAGGTATGGATGACGGTGAGTAATATGGGTCAGTACGGTACCGGCGGTTATCTGGGCGTATCGGTCGATCCCATAACGGGCCTGGAAACTCCTTCATGTATTTTCCCGGGAAACTCGCAGTTAAATTATCTTTATGTAGCCGGGTTCTGGATCGGGGCCATCGTCGGCCGTGATACCCTGGTATCGATCGGCGTCAATGATTGGGTCGGCAGTTATGTTATGGAATTATGGCCGGATCAGGGCGAAGATACTTATCCTTACGGCGGCGGAATTGCCCGCCGCTCGATTCAGCGAACCAACCCCTATTTCGATGAAGAGGCCAAATCGGAGCAGGACATTATCGCGGTTTATACCGACACCGTGACCAATCCGTCCTATGTCGAAATTGACGGCATTGACGGCCGGCCGCACCGGCCGCTTAATATTGAAATCACGCAGCGCAGTTATGCCTGGAGTTATGAATATGCCGAAGATTTTATTCTTTTTGACTATTCCATAAAAAATATCGGCCGCGATAAACTGCATAAGGCCTATATGGCCATCTATGTCGACGGCGATGTCCATCACAAATCCAATTTTGGTCCGGAAGGCTACGGAGAGGATCTTTGCGGCTTCCAGCGCACCTTTCCTTCCCCAGCCGGATGCGGCTTTATCGATACCATTAATATCGCCTATATTACGGACAATAACGGCGATCCGAGCGACCAGGGCGCCTTTACGGTTAATTCCCCCCGCGGCGCCGCCGGCGTCCGGGTTGTCAGAACGCCCTCCGATTCCCTGAAATATTCCTTCAACTGGTGGGCGGGTGATTATGACGCCAGCACCGATTTCGGCCCTCGTCGCTACGGAACCACGGACGATCCCTTTCGCAACCTGAACGGCCGAATGGGAACCCCGCTTGGAGATGCCAACAAATATTATGTCATGAGACATGAAGAATTTGACTACGATCAATTGTTTGTGGCCAGGGACAACACCGCCGACGGCTGGCTGCCTCCCCCGGCCGGGGCCGCCGATATGGCCGATGGTTATGATGCCAGGTACCTTCTTTCGTTTGGGCCGTTCGATATTTCACCCGGCGAGGTTTTGCCGGTGTCATTTGCCTGGGTTCTGGGTGATGATGTCCATGTCAAACCGGATGATTTCGAAAAATATTTCAGCCCCTATAGTCCCGATGTCTTTTATGAGAAACTGGATTTTTCGGACCTTGCCCTTAACTCGATCTGGGCTTCATGGTTATATGATAATCCGGGAGTCGATAGCGATGGTGACGGATATAAGGGGAAATACCGCATCTGTGGATATGATTCGCTTTTGATCTGCCGTTATGATACCCTGCAACTGAACCCGCTAATAATTGACACCGCCTGCGGTTATGAATACACGGTCGCCGATACCCTTTGGTACGAAGGTGACGGCGTTCCCGATTTCCGCGGCGCCTCGCCGCCTTCTCCCCCGATGCTGTGGGTTCTTGATGACAATGGCGACACCGTGAAAAGCAAAATATACCCCTATGTAAATGAATTTAATCAGGGAGAGCTGGCTATTCGCTGGAACGGCTTCTATTCCGAAACCGATAAGGATGTTTTCAGCAATGAACTCGACTTTGAAGGTTATCGGGTCTATATGGCCTATTCCCCCCACGCTGATGAATTCACATTGCTGACTTCATACGATATTGAGGATTACAATCGCTTCGTGTGGAACCGCGACCGGTCCATTTGGGAACTCAAGGATATACCTTTTACTCTGGACTCGCTGAAAAACCTTTTTGGAGACAATTTCGACCCGGGGCGCTACAACATCGATAACCCCTTCATTTTCAATGATACCGCCTACTATTTCGGGACTCAGGACTACAATCAGTCCGACCTGGCCGATTCGAACCTGATTCATAAAATGTACCCCGACGCCGCCCCCCCGCAGACTCTAAATATTGATTCCGCCAGAATATACCATCCTGAAGACCTCACTGAAGATGGATTCTTTTTTAAATATTACGAATATGAGTACATCCTGAAAAATCTGCTCCCTTCGCAGCTTTATTATGTGGCCGTGACGGCTTTTGACTACGGCTCCCCTTCCAGCGGACTCAAATCACTCGAGGTTCCCCCGCAGCGCAACTATGTCGCCGAATATCCCCAGCATCCGGCCGGCGAAGTTGTTTCGAAGAGTTTGGATGTTATCGTTTATCCCAATCCATACAGGATTGACGGCAACTATAAAGAAAATGGTTTTGAGGGCCGCGATTATATTGATAATACGGGCCGCCTTGTCGTGCAGAACGGTTTACCGGATGACCGAACCAGATCCATACATTTTATCAATTTGCCGCCTGTATGCACAATAAGAATATTCAGTATCGACGGTGACCTGGTTCGAGAAATAAATCATAATGTCCCCGCCGAATACCCCCAGAGTTCCCACGAAAGATGGGATCTCATTACTCGCAATACACAGATGGTTGTCTCGGGCATTTATTACTATTCGGTCGAATCCGAATGGGGCAGCCAGATCGGAAAAATAGTCATTATTATGTAGCTTAGGAATCAGGGAAGAATAATGAAGAAGATATCGACATTGATTATAGCCGCCGTCTGCCTCCTTACCGCGATTGCGGCCGGCCGGAGCCTTTATGAATCCGATATTCAGGAACGCCTCTACAATATTGATGATCCCCCTTACGCGACCATTGCCGTTCATAATATCGGCAAAATTTCCATGACCGTTTCCAACATCGGACTGCTTGGTAACTCCGACTGGATCGGCCTGAATGATCCTGTGACCGGCTTATCGGCTCCCTCCCTGAGTTACCCGAATGGCTTTGAGTTGATTTATCTGTATGAAACCGCTCTCTGGGTCGGTGCCATCGTCGGAAATGATACCCTGGTTTCAAGCGCCGGTGGAGCGGGCGGCTGGGGAATTCACGAATTCTGGCCCCTTCCGTATCCTGAAGGTGATATAAAGCATCGTTCCAATATCACCCGCAACGCTCCCGAATACGACAGTTCCGTGTCGCAACAGGACTTTATTGCGGTTTATACCGACACCCTCGATGATGTCGATCTCACCGGTTATGACGCCTATACCGACCGCCTTCATATCCCGTTGCGACTCGAGGTCACCCAGAGCAGTTATGCCTGGGGATATGATTATGCCGAAGACTTTATCATCGTCGATTATAAAATAGGCAATATTGCCCTGCGTGATTTGCATGACGTTTATATAGGATTGTATGTTGATAATGACATTGGGAGGTCGTCCAACGGCTATTATCCATATGACGACATTTGCGGCTATAAGGATATTCTGCGTTCTCGTTATATCGCCGGACATAATGATACCCTTAATATTGTCTGGGCCGCCGATAATGACGGCGATCCCGATCCTTATACCGGTGCCTACGCCGGTCTGTTTTCCCCGACTTCAGCCGTCGCCACCAAAGTTCTTCGCGCGCCCACCGATGAAATCAAGTTCAATTTCAACTGGTGGATTGCAAGCTGGGATCCTGATCAGGATTGGGGACCGCGAAAAGCGCATGACGGCAAGGTCCGGCGTTTTTTTGCCGGGCGTATGGGGACACCCATGACCGATGAAGAAAAGTACTATATGATGGCCGTTGATGAGTTCGATTATAATCAGACCGAGACATATATCGATCGTACCACCGAGGGATGGCTGCCGCCCCCGCAGAACGCCGGCCAGATTTCCTACGGCGGGGAAATCAAGTATCTTCTTTCTTTCGGTCCGTTTGATCTTGGTCCGGGCGATATCCTTCCCCTTACCGTAGCTTTTGTCGGGGGACAGGATTTTTATGCCGATGATAAACTGGGTACCAGACCGATCAAGTGGCGCGACTTCACCGACCTTCAAATCAACACCTTATGGGCGACATGGGTTTATGACAACCCGGGAGTCGATACCGACGGCGATGGATATAAAGGAAAATATACGGTCTTCTGCATGAACCCGAAAATTTCCAGGATCGATACCATCCTGACCACTCCGACCGATACCATCTTCGACACCGTCATGAATTGCACCTGGAGCGATACCCTGTACTATGAAGGCGACGGTGTGCCCGATATGAATGGAGCCGCGCCGCCAACAAGGCCCGAAGTAAGGACTTTCCCAAGCATCAACAAGTTCAATCAGGGTGAAATTGAAATACGCTGGAACGGTTTTCTGTCGGAAACGACGCCCGATCAGTTCACTCAAAAAGTTGACTTCGAGGGTTATCGCATCTATATCTCGCGTTCCGGACAGGTAGCTGATTTTACGCTGATTACTTCTTATGATATCGATAATTATGACCGTTTTGAATACGACGCTACTTTGAAGGGATGGATAGTCAGGCAGCCACCCTATGATATGCGAAGCCTGCGGTGGTATTATGGAGATAACTTCGATCCGCTGATGTACTACGACAAGGAACATTTATTCGCCTTTCTTAATCAGAGCAGCGGCAATTATGAATTCTATTTCTTCACCCGCCATGACTGGAACCAGTCGGACTATCGCGACACTCTTCAAATTCATAAAATTTATCCCGATCAGCCGTACCCTTCGACACTTGATCTTGATACCGCCAGGATGTTTTATCCCAACGAGGTCACCGAGAATGGCCGGCTTAAATACTTCGAGTACCGCTATGTTCTCAAGAACCTGATTCCATCGGTACCATATTATATATCGATTACGGCCTTCGATCATGGCTTGCCCGGAAAAAATCTCCCGCCCCTGGAAACCAATCCCGGTGACAGCACCGTCTATGTCCGCGAATTCGCCCAGAACAACAACAGCCTGGTGAGGGAAAACGGACTTGATGTAATCGTTTATCCGAACCCGTATCGAATCGACGGCAATTACCGCCAGTACTATGAGGGATGGGAGCAGCCGAAGGAAACTCTCGAAAGAACCCGGGCGCTCCATTTCACCAACCTGCCGGCGAAGTGCACTATCCGCATCTTCAGCATTGACGGCGACCTGATCGATACCATCGAACATGATTTTCCGGAAGACAGTCCGGGGAGTATGCATGAAACCTGGGATATGGTTTCACGCAATACCATGGCGGTTACGTCAGGGATATATTACTTCTCGGTCGAATCCGAGTATGGCAGCCAGATCGGAAAATTTGTCATAATTTATTAGTGTTACTCTTCAGATTCAGGTGGGCCGGTATAAACCGGGTCATTCTGAAAAAGCCGATTGATGTCGCCAGGGCCAGGCAGCCGATAATGCCCCATGAGTAAATAAAATTCGGCTTGAACAGATCCAGCAGGACACTGCCAAGCAGCGGCCCCATCGACCACCCCGCGGTGACGGCAAAGCCGTAAATTCCCATATAGCGTCCGGTCCGGCCCTTCGGCGCCAGGTTGGCCGCGATAGCCAACGCCGGCGGTGAGATAAAAATTTCGCCCATCGTAACAATGGTCAGAGCTATCGCAAAGGCGAGAAATGTCGCCAGGGCGCCTACCATGGTATATCCGACCGCATAAATGATGGCCCCCATGGCAAGCTGAATCGTCAGTCGTGTCCCTTTGAGCAGACGTGTCGTGGGTATCTGGAATACTGTTACTATCAGGCCGTTAAGGGTGAAAAGATAGCCAAGCTGCACCTTGCTGATGCCTATAAAATCGACCGAATAAAGCGAGAACCGTGTGATCAACTGCGCCACCACAAGGTACAGCACAAATAATAAAAGGGCATGCCTGATAATCAATTCGTTGCCGCGCAGTCTGAAAATATCTCTGAATCGTGACTTCTCCTCACTGGGCTTCTCCATCTTGATACCGCGCAGAAACATCGCAATGATAATGGTAGATATCAATGTCATAAAACCTGAAATAACGAAAAGCAGCGAATATGAATGGCTCGCCAAAAAACCGCCCATAGCCGGACCCACCGCCCAGCCGAAATTGCCCGCCACCCGAACTATTGAATATCCTTCGATCCGATCATCGACATCCACCAAATCCGCAACTGTGGCATTGGCTGCCGGCTGAAACAGGGCCCCAAAAATAGAATTCAGAATTAAAAGCCCGCCGATGGCCCAGAAGCCCCAGCTGGCGTAAATCGAATATGACATCATCCAAAATATTATGGAACGAACGATTTGTGAATGAACCATCAGCGGATAACGGCCGAACCTGTCCGATAGCTCTCCGCCCAATCCCTGCGCCGCGGCTCGAATGATAGCCGCGACTCCCAGGAACAGACCAATACTGGTCAGCGACATGCCCAGTTCAGAGTGAAAATAAAGCGATACAAATGGTATGGAAAGCGAGAACCCGACCGACGAGGCTACCCAGCCGCCGCACAGTATCCATAAACGATGATCATATTTCTTAAAATAGGCCAGCATATTTGTCAGCAGTGTGTCAGCAGTTCGCCGGCCAGATGTTTAGCGATCTTTTGAAAGCCATCAACATTATACTTGCCAAAACCGTTTCGAGCCATGCCCGCCAATATACCTTCTTTATTCAGGTCCATCAATACCGAACTGAAATCCGCCCCTTTTTTATCGCTGTCAATATCTGCCGCCACCCTGTTATCAAGCAAAATCTGACGATTCAAGGGGGAAAATGTTCCGACAATTGGATGAACTATAAACATCGGTAAACCCAGCCCCAGGGCCCAGTTGGTTCTTTCGTGCGACGGCGCGACAAAATAATCAAAATACGAAAACAGCCGGTTGGTCAGCTCAATTTCCTCGGAGCGACTGCTATAAGAAAAGGCCGCAGCATTTTCGCGCTCCAAAACTTGTTTTATATTGTCGTCGGCTATGTCTAAATCAGCGCTGTTTAATCCGATTTCTTTGGCCAGCGCTTTTTCCAGCCGGCCGCCTTTGCGGCATAAGACAATTGCCCTTTGGCCGTTCTTTGCCAGTGACGCCATCATTAAAACAATTTTCCTGACATGTTGCCGCGGTTCAGCACCTGATGAGAAAAAGGCGCCGGTCAAAACATCCTTTCTTTCCAGGCGCCGCAGGCGATCATTAAAATCTTGCTCCGCCTTTTCCGTCAATTCGTTTTCGACACACAACCCGCTGGTGTAAATGGATTCCTTGTTGATACCGCTTTCACTAAAAAAGGCGGCGGCTTGAGATGTCGGAACAAATATTCTTTTGGCGCCCCTGATTATTGCCTCGGCCGGAACCGCATTTTCACCATGCTGATAATAGACCGGCGCCAGATCGGCAATCATCGGCACCAGTATCGGGTGTGCCACCAGGGTCGGATGGCGGTTGCTTTTTATGTACTTCCGGATATCTCCGGCCATGAGTCTTACAACCGATGATGAAGTCTGCGGAGAATTTCTTTTCCTCACTATATTATAAATGTGGCCGACAGGCCCACCCTGGCTGCCGCAATGATAAAGCGCCCGGACAGTTTTCCATAATTGCAATGATACGCCCGAGGATAATTCAAAAACATCCTTGATGTTTAAGCTGATCTCATTTTTGTATGATTTTTTCAGGCAGCGGACTATGCCGTCGAGATAGAACGGATGTCCCCGGCCGATATTCGTATATATTATATTTAATACCGCTTTTTCGGACATATCCAAAAACCCGGAATAATTGACTCGTTATATAATATATTTTATTTGCCGGAGTGGAACTAATAATTTATGACGTCAGATATTATGTTCGCCGGCGATGGCGCCGGGCAGAGAAACGAAAAGGCTATTGAAGACGTTCCGGCCGGTCAGGAAATCGATACCAATTCCCCTAATTTTTCAGTCGAAATAAGATATATATTCCGATCCTCGAAGCCAATATACCCGTCGAGATATTCACTGTTGAATGGTACTGATCCGGGAGGCGGTGTCCCGATCTGTTCATTTTCGACATTTAATATTTCCTCTGCCGAATCGACAATAATACCCGCCCGGAGATCATTCAGCTGGGACACCAGGATGCGCTTGGAAGTGTCATATTTTACCTGTTCTCCGAGCAGTAAATCAGCCAGATGAACGGTCGGCAAAACAGCGCCGTGATAGTTGATATTGTCTTCGCCGACGACCACCGGCGAATCGGTTCCGTCAAGGGATGTCGGCTTCACAATCTCGACAACATTCTCGACATTGATCCCGAGCCAGTATCCGCGTATTTTAAAACATAAAAACTGTTTCATATTTGCCCGCTTTCCATACTTTGAGATTTCTTGTTATACATCTTAATATATTAAATAGATTCAGGTTATGCCAATTAAAAACAACGGAACCGTAAGCATCCGCTTTGCCTGCCCCTCATATACTATACGCAGGTCAGACGACGGTTGTGACAGTTGGAAACAACGATGGGCTTTATTTTATCAGGCGGGCTGACTGACCAGTTCCATCAAGCGGCGGGCGTTGGTCGGCGAATGACCGCTGTAATGATTGTTGAGATAAGCGTACACTTCTCCCTGTTCCCGCGAGTATTCCTCGGATACATGCGACCACCATTTCAGGTCCTCTTCCCTGTCAACCCTGACATAACTGAAATCGGAATCAATTTTTTCCCGGTCGCCCAACAGTCTGATGTATGCAAACCGGCCGGTATGCTCGGTCAGGCGCGGCATCCACGGATGATCAACAAAAGCCAGCGTGATTTTGCGGCTGCTCAATAAATCATAAAAATCTTTTTTGAGCCATTTTTTATTGCGCACCTCGACCGCAATTTTCAAATCATCCGGCATGATCGAAATCAATTTTTCCATGATGGCAAAATGTTCATCCGGTTTAAAGCCATACGGAAATTGAAGCAGCAGCGGGCCAAGCTTGTCCTCCAAACGGCGCATAACATCCATAAATATTTGGGCGTTTTCGACACGGCTCTCAATGGCGCCTTCATGGGTGACACTGGACGGAAACTTGGCCGAGAATACAAAATTATCCGGGGTCGTCTTGTACCACTTCGCAACACTGTCCTTGCGGGGGATCCGATAATAGGTCGAATCGATTTCCACGGTGTTGAAGACCGTCGCATAAAACCGCAAAAAGTCAGCCGACGGGCAGAATTGGGGATAGAAATTGCCCAGCCAGTCCTTATAACTGTAACCTGAAGTCCCGATATATATTCCGTTTTTGCGCATAGTGGTCATATACTCACAAAAACAACATTACGAGTCAGAAGTTCACTTTCCGCAAAATTTTATTGGTTTTACTTCTCTTGCCAAGAGCCCCGTTTTGCATTATGTTTACGCAAATGTTGAAAGGAACTATGCTATGAAAGACAAACGAAACGAAATACTGGCCAAGAACCTGCTTGATTATTCGGTCAAACTCAAGAAGGGCGAGATTCTATATCTCGAAATAAAGGGTCTTCAGACGCTTGAACTGGGCAAAGAGATCGTCAAATATGCCACCCAAAAAGGCGCCATGACCTTCTGGTATTACAATGATGAATCGATTTCCCGTCAGTTTCTCAAATCGGCCACCGATGAGCAGATGCAGATGATGGCCAACTTTCATCTTGATATGATGAAAAAATCGGCGGCCTATCTTGGTCTCCGCGGATCGGAAAATCCGTTCGACCTGGCCGATATCCCGGCCAAACAGATGTCTAAATTCCAGAAAATATTCTATAAACCGGTGCATCTCGAGGAACGCGTCAAACGGACCCGCTGGTGTGTGATGCGTTTTCCCAACAATGCCATGGCACAGCTGGCCGAAACATCTCAGGAGAAATTCGAAGATTTCTACTATGATGTCTGCAATCTCAACTATGCCAAAATGTCCAAAGCGATGGACCCGCTGGTCAAACTGGTCAATAAAACCGACAAGGTGCATATTGTCGGACCCGGCACCGACCTGACTTTTTCCATCAAGGGTATTCCGGTGGTCAAGTGCGATGGGCAGCGCAATATCCCCGACGGCGAAGTTTACACCGCGCCGGTAAGGAATTCGATCAACGGCACGATTACCTACAACACGCCTTCTTTGCATGATGGTTACGTTTTCAACGATATCAGCTTCACTTTCAAGGACGGCAAGATCATCAAGGCCACCTCATCTTCGTTCCAGGACAAAATGAACAAGGTTCTCGATACCGATGAAAACGCCCGCTATGTCGGCGAGTTCGCCATCGGCGTCAACCCTTTCGTAATGCACCCGATGAAGGATACATTGTTCGATGAAAAGATTCGCGGCTCGATTCATCTGACCCCCGGTTGCTGCTATGATGAAGCGCCCAACGGCAATGTCTCGGCCATTCACTGGGACCTGGTGCTTATCCAGCGCAAGGATTACGGCGGCGGTGAAATTTATTTCGACAACAAGCTTATCCGGAAGGACGGTATTTTCACCGATCCCAAACTGGAACAGGCTTTTTCCGAGGATAACCTTCGGGCATAAATACCAATAATCATTGTGGGGGCGGGTTTCCAACCCGCCCTTTTTAGTTCTTTATCCCCTCTTGAGAGGGGTGCCCGGAGTCTTCGGAGGGCGGGGTGTGTTATTTGTATTTGCGACCTGATTTACACACCCCTAAATCCCCTCTCGAGAGGGGACTAAAGAATGTGTGCTGTCAAGTGTCCTTCCTTCGTCAGGATCTTCGACAGAGATCTGACAGCACATTGGGTATTTTAGGAAAGAGTGCCTAATGTGGTGTCGGGTCTAATGGGTCGATTAGGCTTAATATAAAATAGCAGTGAGGACAACGCCTAAATGTATAACATTGGAATCAAAATTACTCGTTAAAATTCTGCCACCGGTTATACAACCCTCAACCTGAAAATGGCGTCCGAATTCATATCCACCTCCGACCAATAGCCCCGGCCCATAGCCATCGTAATGATAGGCATTTATGGAAGAAAGGCCCAGTGCTGATGATGTAAAAAATGAATGTCCCACAGGGCCATAATATCGATACCAGGCAATCCCGTAAAAGTGCTGGGAAACATGTCTTTCGGGAATTGCGCTATTCCAATCAAGAACAATCATGTTGTATTCATTCCAGGCATAGCCGGCCAACCATTGATGGCAAAACCCATTGTCGACTTCCTTGATTCCACTGCCAAACCAGTCTGTGGTCTTCCCCTAAAAAAATGGACACATAGTTAAGATAGGGTAGCTGCCCGTTCGAAGTCAACTGGATTTTTAAAACCCAGGCTCGAATGACGGCGTT